>JABDRH010000686.1 GCA_013041835.1 Desulfatitalea sp.
ATCACGACGTGCCGGTCACGCTTTTGGTGGACGGCATTCCCCATAACTTCGGCTATGGCCGCATGGATATCCAGCCCATCTTCCCGATGGAGATCGAGCGCATCGAAGTGGTCAAGGGCACCGCGGATCCCCGCTACGGCCTCGGAAATATCGCCGGCAACGTCAATGTCCACACCAAGCAGGGCGGCGAAGACACCGAGGCGCGCCTGCTCACGGGCAGCTTCAACACGTATGACGCCAGTATCATCACCAGCCATGAAACCGGTCATTTTTCCCAAACCTACTTTGCCGGCTACCGTACAAGTGATGGGTATCGCGATCATTCAGAGCTCAAAAAAGGCGCCGCCTCGGGGAAATGGTTCTATACGCCTGGCAACGACCGGCTCCGCATCGGCCTCATTGCGCGTTTTTTCGCCATGGACGCCAACGCCCC
Source organism: Desulfatitalea sp. (assembly GCA_013041835.1). GTDB lineage: Bacteria > Desulfobacterota > Desulfobacteria > Desulfobacterales > Desulfosarcinaceae > Desulfatitalea. Next base: position 434 of record JABDRH010000686.1, read on the forward strand.
CGGCTATTTGTCCAAGTCCCAAACCGAAGAAGATCCGCGCCAGGCGGCCGGCTTCGCCGGCACGGATGGCGGCGAGCAGGAGAACAAGCACGGCAGTCTGCACCTGGATTTCCGGCCGACGCGTGATCTGAGCTGGTCCTTGAAAATCTATGCTCAGAACTTGCGGCGCACCCGATGGGCCCGATGGGGCGATGACGAGACCCAGGCCGAAAGATTTTCCGACGATTATCAGTATGGGGCCATCTCAACCTTGAGCTACGACCTGAACGATGGCGTCATGGCGCGGCTCAAGATCGATTGGGGCCTGGACTACATGTATCAGAACAATCTGGAGCGTCGCTGGACGACTGTGGACCGGGTGCGCCAGGACGGTCCGATCCGCGATTGGGATGTCAATAAATACTACTGGGGCAGCTATGTCCAGGCCGATGGGGACATTGTTTCCTGGTTACGCCTCATCGCCGCCCTGCGGATGGACAGTTTGGGTGGGTCGTACCGCAACCGTCTGGCCGGCCGGGAATCGGACATGCTCGACCTGGAGTATATCTGGCAGCCCAAGGTGGGCGCCGTGGTGACCCCCATCGAAGGTTACAGCGCCTACGCCAACTGGGGCCGGACCTTTCAACTGCCGGGCACCCCCCAGCTCTTCGGGCAGAATGCGGCCGGCGACCCGATCGACCGGGGGTTGACCGAATCCACCAATGACGGGTGGGAAGCGGGCGTGAAGCTCTCGCCCGTTGCCTGGCTTTCGGTGCGGGCAGGCTATTGGGAGATGGTCGCCGACGACGAAGTGCGGGATAAAATGGACGGAACGGGCGATTACATCAATGCCGGGAAAACCAACCGAAAGGGTTGGGATGCCACCATGACCGTGCGGCCCCATCGCTGGATTTTCCTTTGGGGGTCTTATTCCCATACGGAAGCAATCTATACCGATCCCGGCCCCGGCCTCGAGGACCGGCAGGGCAAGAACATCGAAAATATCCCGGACTACACGGCCAAAATGGGCGTCGATGTCGAGCATCCCATCGGTATTTTCAGCAGCGTATGGCTGGAATCCCAGGGGAAATACTACCTTGACCCCCAGAATGTAAAACAAAAAGTTGGCGATTTTGATCTGTGGAACCTCTCGGTGGGATACAAGACCCGTGTTGCCACCTTGGGTATGGAAGTCAAAAATCTACTCGATGAAAACTACACTGCTTTTGCATGGAATGACGATCATGGCTTTTCTCCAGGTGACGCGCGCAGTTTCTACGGATGGATCTGTGTGGCGTACTAATCGCGCCATCGTATGCGAATGGGGTCGGCGGATGCGCATATGGGTCCTGGCGGTGGTGCTTGTGTCGGCTGCCGCGGCCGTCCCGGCGGCCGGACCGCAAACCCTGGTTTACTCCTGGTCCGGCAATGTCGGGCCGCTCAATCCCCATTTGTATTCACCCAACCAGATGTTCGCCCAGGCCATGGTGTACGAACCGCTGGTGCGCTACACGGCCGAAGGCGGCATCGCGCCCTGGCTGGCGGCCGCGTGGGAGATATCGGCCGACCGGCGGATCTACACATTTCATCTGCGCCACGAGGTCAGCTTTTCCGACGGCACGCCGTTCACGGCCCAGGCAGCCAAGAAGAACTTCGACACGGTGATCGCCAATGGCCGCAGCCATTCCTGGCTGGCGTTGGTGGCCGTAATCGCCGAGGTCCGGGTGATAGACGACCATACGCTGCAGTTGATTCTCAAACAACCCTATTATCCGGTGCTCGAGGATCTGGCACTGGTGCGCCCCTTCCGGTTTCTCTCACCGGCGGCCTTTCCGCCCGGCGGCCAAACCGCCGACGGCATCCGGGCGCCTATCGGTACCGGTCCGTGGCGGCTCGCGGAATCCCGCCTGGGAGAATATGATCTTTTCCTCCGCAATGAACGCTACTGGGGTTTTAGGCCGAAGATCGAACGAATCCGGGTCAAGGTGATTTCCGATCCCAACACGTGCGCCGTGGCCTTTCAAGCCGGAGAGATCGATCTGATCTACGGCGACGACCAGATCAGCCCGTTCACCTATATGCTATTTCGCGGAGATCGGCGCTATTCGAGCGGTACATCGCCTCCGTTGGCCACGCGGGCCCTGGCTTTGAACAGCGCTCACGGTCCTACCCGGGAGATTGCCGTGCGCCGGGCAATCCAGCACGCCGTCGACAAGGAGGCGCTTGTCAAAGGGGTGCTGCTCGATACAGAAACCAGGGCCGACACCCTGCTTTCGCCCACCCGGCCTTATTGCAACCTGGGGTTGACGCCCCGTGGCCATGATCCGGCCCTGGCTGAACGGCTGCTGGACGATGCCGGCTGGCGCAGGACGGACGACGAGCGTTTCCGTAGCAAAGCGGGTCGGCCCTTATCGTTGGATCTTTGCTTCATCGGGAAAAGCGCCTTGCAAAAGTCCATTGCCGAAGTTGTGCAGGCAGACCTCCAGCAGGTGGGCATCCGGGTTCTTCTCAAGGGCGTGGAAGAAGATATGTTCGGCAAATACCAGAAAGAGGGCGCCTTCCACATGATCTTCAACGATACCTGGGGGCCGCCCTACGAACCACACGCTTATTGCAGCAGCATGCGGGTGCCTTCCCACGCGGATTACCAGGCCCAGGCCGGCCTGCCCATGAAGGCCGACATCGATGCCTGGATCGCCCGGGTGCTCGTCAGCACGGATGAGAACGAGCGCCGGCGGTTATACCGCGAAATCCTTTCCACGCTGCATGATCAGGCGGTCTATCTGCCCATCAGCTACACCACCGGGCTCATGGTGCACGGTCCTGATCTGGCCGGCGTGGCCTACGGGCCGACCCGCTATGAAATTGCATTCGAGGCCATGGTTAAAAAACAGGCCGCCACCGGGCTGTCGCCGGCAACGGAGGGCCATCATGCGCAATTACATCCTTAAACGAGTGCTGATCCTCATCCCCTTGCTCCTGACCGTTTCGATCCTGGTTTTCCTGGTGCTGCGCCTGGGAGCGAATGATCCGGCCATGGCCTATCTGCGGCTTTCACGAATACCACCCACGGACGAAGCCCTTTGCGCGGCCCGCCAGCTTCTCGGGCTCGATCGGCCGTGGGCGGTGCAGTATCTGGACTGGCTATGGCACGCGGTGCGTCTGGATTTCGGCAACGCCTACGTCACCGGCGCGCCGGTGTTGGCCCGCATTCTCTACTATTTGCCCAATACGCTCTACCTGGCCGGCGTATCGCTGCTGATGACCATCGTGCTCAGTTTGCCCCTGGGCATCCTGGCGGCCCTGAATAAAGACCGTTGGCCCGACCACCTGACCCGGGCCCTGGCCTTTACAGGGGTTTCCATGCCCGGGTTCTGGCTGGGATTTCTGCTGGTCATGCTCTTTTCCATCAGGCTGGGGTGGCTGCCGCCCATGGGCAAGGGCGGTGTTTCCCATGTGATCATGCCGGCCTTTACCCTGGCGCTCATGTCCTTGTGCATCAACATCCGGCTGATGCGCGGCAGCATGCTCGAACAGTTGAACACCCGGTCGGTGCTCTATGCCCGGGTGCGAGGGCTTTCGGAACGTCGGGTGATGGGGTGTCATGTCTTGAAAAATTCCCTGATTCCCGTGGTGACGGCCATCGGCATGCACATCGGAGAGATGCTGGGCGGCGCCGTGGTGGTGGAGATGATCTTCTCCTGGCCGGGGGTGGGCCGCTTTGCGGTTTCGTCTATTTACAACCGGGATTTTCCGGTCATGCAGTGCTTCATTTTGATGATGACCATGATCTTCGTCTTCTGCAATCTGGCGGTGGACATCCTTTATGCCTGGATCGACCCCCGCATCCGGACCGGGAAAGGTCCCGACGCATGCATCTGATCAAAACCCTGTTGCGGCGCAAACTCAATTGGGTGGCCCTGCCACTGATGCTGCTCTTCGGGTTTACCGCGCTTTTGGCACCCTGGCTGGCGCCTCATGACCCCGAGCAGGTGGATCTGTCCCAACGGCTGGCCGCGCCTGGCGCCGGACACCTGCTCGGCACGGACCACCTGGGACGCGACATCCTCTCCCGCCTGATCTGGGGCGCGCGGGTTTCGTTGGGCTCGGTCCTGATCATTATCAGTCTGGTGATGCTGCTGAGCCTGGTGGTGGGCTGCGCCTCGGGATTCATGGGGGGCATCACGGACAGCGTGCTGATGCGCATCTGTGAAGTGTTTCTGAGCTTTCCCACCTTCATTCTGGCCATGTTTTTGATCGCGGTGCTGGGCATGGGCATGACCAACGTGGTGCTGGCCATCGTGTTGACCCACTGGGCCTGGTACGCGCGCATCATCCGAAGCCTGGTCCTGGGCATGAAGCACCGGGAGTACATCCTGGCCGCCCGGGTGGCCGGAACCGCGCCCTGGCGCTTGTTCGTCCGGCACCTGGCACCCTCGATCCTGGCCCAACTGCTTATTCTGGCCACCCTGGATATCGGCCACATGATGCTGCATGTTTCCGGGCTTTCATTCCTGGGACTGGGCGTTCAGCCGCCGACCCCTGAATGGGGGGTCATGATCAGCGACGCCCGGCAGTACATCTGGACCTATCCGGAGCAGATCCTCTTCCCCGGCGCCATGATTTTCCTCGCGGTCATGGCCTTCAACATACCCGGCGATACCTTGCGGGACAGCCTGGACCCGGTGATCCGGGCCGAGGAGGTGTGACATGGCCGCCGATGATTTGTTGACCATTGAAAACCTGAGCTTGACCCTGGGCAGCGGCCCGGCCCAACGCGGCCTGGTGCACGGGGTGAGCCTGCGCCTGAAGCAAAAGCGCATCATGGGCCTGATCGGCGCCAGCGGCTGCGGCAAGTCGCTCACCTGTCTGGCCGTGATGCGGCTGCTGCCCGATGGTGTCCGCCAAACCAGCGGAGAGATCCGCTTCCGGGGCACATCGCTGGGCCTGTTGCCCGAACCCCAGATGCGCATCCTGCGCGGCAGCCAGATGGCCATGATCCTGCAGAACCCCATGAGTTGCTTCGACGCTCTGTTTACCATCGGCCAGCACTTGCGAGAGACGCTGAGCTGTCACCGATCTTTAAAACGAGCGGAAGCCAAACGCCGCATGCAGGGGGCCCTGGCGGCCGTGGGCTTCGACCCGCCCAATGAAATCCTCGATCTGTTTCCCTTCCAGTTGAGCGGGGGCATGCTGCAGCGGGTCATGGTGGCCATCGCCCTGCTGCTGCGGGCGCCCTTGATCATCGCCGACGAGGCCACCACGGACCTGGATCTGGTCTCCCAGGCCGGAATTCTCGATCTGCTGGAACGATTGAAGACCGTACACGGGATGTCCATTCTGCTGATCACCCATGACCTGGGCGTCGTCGCCCGGCTGGCGGACGAGGTGGCGGTGATGGACACAGGCCGCATCGTGGCCTCGGGTCCCGTGGAACGGGTTTTTAAAAGCACCGGCCATCCTTACACCCAGGCGTTGCGCAAGGCCCATCTGAACCTTTATGGGCCGCGGCTGCATCGGTTCGGCATCGGCACTGTGGACCATTAGGGTCATGGGCACTTGTGAGAAGAAAGATGCAATGGATCTGCTGAAATTCGATGGCATTCACAAATCGTATACCCGGGGCGGCATGTTCGGCGACCGCCAACGCCATGCGGTTTTAAAAGGGGTTCACCTCTCCATCGCGCCAGGGTCGTGCATCGGCCTGCTGGGCCGCAGTGGATCGGGCAAAAGCACTTTGGGCCGCATCGCCCTGGGTATAGAGGCCCCGGATGCCGGTACGGTATTGTATGACGGTGCGGCCATCGATCAAATGCCGGCGGCGCGATTTCGTGATTTCCGGCGCAACAACCAGGTGGTCTTCCAGAACTCGCTGGGTTCGGTGAACCCACGTTTTACCGCCGGGCAAATCGTCGCAGAGCCACTGAAGAATTTTAAATCTTCGACAGCCGCCGCCCTGAAGGAAAAAATCAACGATCTGCTGACCCAGGTCGGCCTGCGCCGGGAAGACGCCGACAAATACCCGCACCAGTTCAGCGGCGGCGAATTGCAGCGCGTCTGCATCGCCCGGGCCATCGCCTTGAATCCGCGCCTGATCGTTCTGGACGAAGCCGTGAGCAGCCTTGATATGGTGGTTCAATCCAGGATCATCGATCTGCTGATGGCCCTGCGGGATGCCGCGGGCATCGCCTATCTGTTCATATCCCACGACCTGCGCGTGCTGGCCAAAATCGCCGACCGGTTGGCCGTCCTGCACGACGGCCGCATCGTCGAGGACGTGGATCTGACCGAACCCAGGCAACAAGCCTACCATCCCGCTTTAATTGAGTTGATCGGCGCGGTGTTGCCGCCCATCAGTGAATGGTCCAAAAGGAGGAACGAAGCAATCTGCGTATGATGACTCTGGAAAAAGTAATGTGAGGGCAATGGATTATGCCCGGACAAAAAGACCGTACGAATGTTCAAATGCCTAAGCAAAGGAAAAGCGATGCGTTTCATGAGCAAACAGAGAATCGGGTGGGTTGTGGGATTGGTGCTGGGTGGACTTTTTGGGTATGATGGCCTTTTGGCCAGCGAGCCGAGCAAGATCCTGAAATTGGAAGAAATGACGGTGAGCGACACATCCGGCGAGGTGTCGCCGCCACCGCCCTCCGCGACGATCATCACGATTGATGATATCCAAGACCAACGCTTTGACAAGACGCTGTATGTACTGCAGAAGGTGCCGGGGGTTTCCATAAATGACTACGGCCAGGGTGCGGTCGCCAGTCAGTTCACCATGCGCGGACTGCGCTTGGGGCATAACACCGGCGTGGCCATTTTCGTAGACGGTGTGCCCATCAACGAATCTACGTCCCATGGGGACGGTTACGGCGATTTCAATACCATCATTCCCGAAGACATCGAGTACATCGAAGTGATCAAGGGCCCCTCGTCGGCGCTCTACGGTCAGTTCGCCAGGGCCGGCGTGGTCAACATCGTAACCAGGCGGTCCGGTGATTTCGGACTCTACAAGCTGGGCGCGGGCGATTTCAACCGCCAGCGCTTCGCCGCCTCGGCGGGCCACCGGGATGGCGACTTTCAATCGGTTTTGGGCGTCGAACTGTCGCGCAGTCAAGGCGCTACAGACCATTCGGCCTGGCAATTGGGCAACGCCACGGGTAAATTTTCCTACAAATTCAATCCTGATCTCACCGGTGCGTTGACATTGAACATGCATACCACCGAATGGGATCACCCCGAGTATCTGAAGCGTGATCAGTGGGACGCCGGCAATTATTGGAGCGCCAAGCCCCTGGGTGGCGGCCAGCGGTACCGCTACGGGATGAGCACCAACTGGACCTATAATGCCACGGCAAATGCTTTTTTCAATCTGATGCTCTACGGGTACACCATGAACCTGACCCGCTATCGTGACTTGGATTCATCGGTCCGGGAAGAGTATCACGACCGCGAGATGTACGGCTGCAGCAGCAGCTACGTGTGGAATGCCGAACTGGGCCGCATGAAGAACAACCTGACAGTGGGCGTGGATGGCCAGGTGGAGCTGACGCATACCATCAATGCCGATAACCCCGGTCGTATCGCCACGGCCCGGGAGCATGTTACCGTGGATGGCAAATCGAACATCCGCACCTATTCGGCCTACTTTCAGAACGATCTGGCCCTGACCCGGTCTTGGAAGCTGACTTTGGGCGCCCGCTTCGATCACGTGGAGGGCGAACTGGACGAGCGCGTGACCGCCGTGGAAAAAGACATGAAAAAGTACGACATTTTCAGCCCCAAGGCCGGCCTGGCGTTTACTCCCATTGACGGCTATACGCTCTTTTCAACCTATGGCGAAGGATTCCAATTACCAAACGGTTTCGACAAATTCAACAATCCGAATCTGAAAGAAGAGATCTACTCCCAGTATGAACTGGGGTTCAAATCAACCCGTTGGCACCCGTTGGAGATGACCCTGACTGGGTTTATCCTGGACATTGACGAGGAAATCGTCATTGACGCGGTCACGGGCACTAAGGAAAATCAGGGCAAGACACGGCGCAAGGGAGCCGAGTTGGAGGTCAGTACCACTGTTCTGAAGCACTTATCCATTTATGGACTGGCATCCTACACCAAGGGCGAGTATGAGCATTATATCTACGACGGGATTGACTATTCGGGCACGGATATCTCTTTGATACCGGAATGGGTGTACAGCTTCGGCGCTCAGTGGAAGCCGGACCAGAGCTTTTTTGCCGGTTTCGACTACCGCTATGTCGGCGAAGGGCGGTTGGACAACTATGCCGCCGATTACACCGGGTACAAGGCATCCACAATCGACTACTGGGTGGCTGACGCCCAGATCGGTTACCGTTTCAGGAGCTATTCATTGTCCTTGGATGCTAAGAATATATTCGATGAGCGCTATCCGAGCACGGAGACGGCCACATCACTGCGCACGGCCAATCCCAGGTCTTTTTTCGTAACAGTTGTGGTGAATTATTGAAAACCGAAGCAATTGGCCGGTTGCCCGCCGGCCCAATTTGCATAGTGCCATGGCTGAACCCGGTTGTTAGAGCGCAGGAAAAAAATAATTCCCCCATCTTGCTTGTCTTTGAGTCCGTCTGCGGCGTTGCATCCACCGGCACATATCCTGATATGCACCGGTAGATGTGCCTTGCAGACGAACCCAGATCCAGCGCAATCTTGGGGAATTATTTCTTTCCTGCGCCCTTATACCAGATCCGTAGACGTGGTCACCTGGTTGAAAAAGTCGGTGATCTGCTCCTTGCGGTCCGACTCCATATGGGCCATGGCCGAGCGGGGGTGCTGATTGAGCACGCCGGTGATCATGTAGGGGATGTAGTAGCCCCAATCGATACGCTTGGTCCAGGGGATAATTTGAGATTCGATGACTTCGATGAGTGGACGCACACGAAATTTGGGGTTCTTGAGAAACGACACCAACAGCTCCAGCGGGCAGTTGCCGGCGCCGCGGCCGATGCCGTAGAGGCTGCCGTCCAGATAGTTGACCCCGTTGATGATGGCCGAGATGGTGTTGGCAAAGGCCAGTTGCTGGTTGTTGTGGCAATGGATGCCGATGGTTTTGTCGGGCAGGGCCTCCATGTACTTTTTGGATAGGGTGTCGATGTCCTCGGAGTAAAAGGCGCCGAAGCTGTCCACCAGGTAGATGATGGGCACGCGGCACTTGGACAGGTCATTCAGGGCTTCTTCCAGGTCGCGCAGACCCACGGTGGAGACGGCCATCAGGTTGATGGTGACTTCATATCCCTTGTCCATGCAGTGGTGGGCCAAAGCAATGGCCGCGTCGACCTGGTGCACGTAGCAGGCCACCCGTACCATGTCAAGTGAACTCTCTGATTTTAAAGGAATATCATCGAACTCAATGCGGCCGATGTCGGCCATGGCTGACAGCTTGACCTTTTTCTCCTCGCCGCCGATGACCCGCTGGATATCCTTTTCCGCGCAGAATTTCCAAGGTCCCATCTCGTCGCGGGAAAAGGCCGATTCAGAGCTCAGGTAGCCGATTTCCATATAATCGATACCGGCCTGATTGCACGCCGTATAAACGGTGCGCACGAATTCGTCCGTAAACTGCCATTTGTTCATCAATCCGCCGTCGCGTACCGTACAGTCCACTACCTTGATTTGGGGTCGAAACATATCCTCTCCTGTCTGCTCATGATGAAAGTATTTTTAAGAAACGTCTGACATGCTCCCCTGCCGCGTCAGGCGAATGATCCGCCAGCGCCTGTTTGCCGAAAAGGGTGGCGCCCACGCCCACGGCGGCGGCGCCGGCTTCGAAATACGAGTTCACATTCTCGGCGGTGATGCCGCCAACGGCCACCAGGGGGATCTGATCATAGGGGCCGCGCAGGTCGCTGATGTAACGGGGGCCGTGTGGGCCGCCGCAGGGAAACACCTTGACCATGGTTGCACCGGCCGACCATGCCGCGTAAACCTCGGTGGGTGTGAGGCCGCCGGCAATGACCGGCACACCATGGCTGACGGCATAACGGATCACCGACGGGTCGACGTTTGGGGTAACCAAAAACATGGCCCCGGCCGCCACGGCCTTGCGGGCTTCTTCCAAATTGCGAATGGTGCCCATGCCCAGCCATTTGCCCGCCGGCACGCGTGTCCGATGTGTGCGAACCATCTCTATGGCCGATAGTGTATTAAAGGTCACCTCCATGGCCTGTAAGCCGGCGGCGAACGCACTCATCATCAGTTGGCCGAAAAAATCCGGGGCAACACCCCGCAGGATGCCGATCACCGGTACGTCCAGTTTCATATGTCACCCATTTATTTGACAGGGACTTTAAACCGCTCAGACGCTATAGCAAAATTGGGCAAGGGCGGCAAGGATGGGATTGGGGTGGGAAATGCGAAATGTGCAATGGTAGATGGGTAACTGCATCCGCCCATCAGCGCCTCTTGAGAAACTGCCGCTGGAAATTGTAGATGCAGCGGGTCAACTTTTTCAGTTCGTCCGGCACAATTTCCATGAACTCAAAGGCATAGCGATAGCGCTTGTTTTCCCGGTCGTGCTCGATACGGCGCACTTGCGCGCGTTGTATAATGATGACCTGTTCCGACCAATCCTCGCACGCCGGCACGATAATGCCGACATGCGGCAAACTCTGGTTGACCCGCAATAGCGAATCTTGCAGATCTTTGACATTGTGTTTGGTCAGCACTCCGAAAGCACCGCCGAGGCTGATGTTGATCAAACTGATGATGGCGTGAACCTTGCCCATCTTGATCAACAGGTTGGTGTCCAGGGGGGGCGGCATGCGAAAGTTCCGGCGGCGCTGGATACGCTCCACGTAGTCCGGAAACGGGACGAGCAGGTCCCGGCCGTTGATTTGACCCCCGATCGTATTAAAGAGGTATTCCAGCTTGTCCGGGCCGTTGAAATTAAAGCGCAGGGTGAAGTGGGTTTTGTTTGCCACCGCCGCCCGAAATCCTTGGGGAAGGTCGATGCACAGATGTTTTCCAACAGGGGTCCGATGCACGCCGGTAGCGCAGGTAAGGTGCTCATAGCCGCTGCCCACCAGCGACATGGAGATTATGATATTGTTAGCGATAAGCTGATCGAAAAGCGCGTCGATCTTGGCTTCTTTTAACTTTTCATGCTCAGGCATACGGTTGCCGACCCATTGACTTGATGCAGATGTCCATGCGACTTGCCGGTACGATTTTTAAGGGTCTTATCGGCAAGTTGGACTATTTCTTGAGTTCGACGGTATCGGGCCGCCGGTGAGCTGGTGAAAATTTTGGAAGACTTGCACGGTGTCGCCAGTCAATCGGAAAGGATCACCTCACCTGTCCGAGATTGTCGAAATCCAAGGCCAACATGGACTTCTCTTCCTCGGTGAGAAATTCCACGGACATGATTTCCACCGGGTCATCCTCCTGGCTGGTCGGAACGATGGTCATGCTGACCCAAGTGGCCGGATTCTGCCCAAAAGTTAGGAAACACAGCAAATCACAGTGCGCCTGGGTAAAGGAGGGGGTCTGAGCCCAGCGCATGATAAATTTGGTGAATCCGCCGTAGCGATTCTCATACCATTTCGCCGCCTCGTCGATGCCCACAGGCAGGCTGCAGACCACAAAAAACGCTTTGTTTCGGATCAGATGATCACAGTGCATATCGCCGCTCGCTTCCGACTTTTCCAAATTGGCGTGAGCCTTGGTGGCAATCAGCTCCAGCACGTCGCGCGTTACGTAAGTGTTGGAAAAGTATTGGTACTTGCTGCCCAGCGCACTTAGCTGCATCAAATGGGTCATGATACAATCGATCAGGTGTTGCTCGCTGCCCTCTTCGTTAAGATCGATGACCACCGTGGCGCCCGATTGGGGGTCTTCAAGGGGGGTCATGGCCACCATGATCGTCTCACCAAAGGCGATTTGATCGGGGACCACAAACTTAAACGCGCAAGTGGAAAACCGGATGACGTCACCGTTTTTCAAACGCAACGGCATGTTGGGCTGCAGCTTTTGGTCGTTGAGTTTAGTGCCGTTGGTGCTACGTTGGTCTTCTATGAAAAAGACCATGTTCTTATGTTCGATGGTGGCATGAAAACTTGAAATCGTCGAGCGCTCGATGACGATGTCATTACGCTGATCGCGACCAATGGCCATGCGATGCTTGTCGAGCTTTATTTTTTCCGCCGTTTGCCCGTCTTTCGGATTCAGTGCCTCCAGGTGGGCATCGGGCAATACATTTGCGATTTCGGGTAGATGCCCCTGTTTCTTGGCGGCGGCCATTTGCTTGAGATAGAAAAAAACCAGAATCGCCGCCAGCACCGTAACCACGACGGCGAGCACCACGAAAAGCAATTCAACGCCACTTTTGTTTTGGGGTCGGGGTTCCTCTGGCGTCGAATACGGCGCCGATACGACCTGCGGCGGTTCAGACGGTAAGGGGATAGCGTTCTGCGGTTCGTGGGTTTCTGGTGATGCTTCAATGACCTTGCTGGGCGCTGGCGGCGGATTGAGTTTGAGCAGAATATCCTCCAACACGGCCAGGATGCCCGAAGCTTCATACGTACGATAGTATTCCCCATCGGTACGGGCGGCCAGGGACTGAATCAGTATAAAATCAGCCGCTTCGGTAAAAGCGATGCCAAAAATGCGCACTTGCTGATCTTTGCATTCAGCCGTCAGATCCTGTTTGAGCCATTGGGTCAGCTCGCCATCCCGCTTGGCGTTGCCCGTATCCATGATACCATCGGTAATAAAGATGATGCCCCGCCGCGCCGCTTGGCGGCCGTTGCTTTTTAGCTCGTAAAGCGCTCTTTCAATACCCGCGGCACTATCGGTGTATCGGCCGCGGTAGTCGATTGTCTTCAGGCTGTCGATAAACTGCTGCCGTGCCTGATCCGTGGCCAAGTCGTGCAGGGGTTCGAGCAGGTGGATGCTTGCATCAAAAAGGATCATGCCCACCTGGGAATTGGGCGGCAGACGCCGTACAAACGACTCGACGACCTTGGGGGTATTGAACTCGGGGTCGTTTTTTTTCATGCTGCCCGAGTTGTCGATCACAAACATCAGGTCAATGGGTGCATTGGCGCGCTTGTGGATTTTGTGGGTCTTAAGGTCGGAAAATGCGGGCCACGCATCAAAGCTGACCGAAACGGCCAGCAGCCACAATGTCATCCACAAAGCGGCACCAATGTGAATGCTGCATCGAGACGAACCAGATTTCATTGTATATCCTTGTTGAATGGAAGAAGGTAATTCAATTGATTTCTAAACCAATGGATTAACCCGGTCAAGCCTTGAGTCGTCGATACCGTGACGAACAAATAATTACCGTGGCGTTGATTCACTTGTGCACTTGATGTAATAGATATATCAATTGTGACCACCAAGCGGGGAGCATATGAACAAGCTTGAATTAATCGCGACGTTGGGTGAGCAGAATGATCTGCCCAAAGCCGAAGCCAAGCGGATCGTTGAGCTTTTTTTTGACAGAATCTGTGATGCCCTCGCCAAAGGCGACCGGGTGGAGATTCGAGGCCTGTGCACCTTCAAAGTGAAGTCGTACGACAGCTACAACGGCCGTAATCCAAAAACAGGCGAATTGGTGCACGTCAAACCTAAACGGCTGCCATTTTTCAAACCCGGTGCGGACTTGAAGATGCGTGTTGACGGCAGCAACGGGCGCCATTGAGCGGTTCCCTGGGTCACACGCGGTATTCCATCATCCACCGATCGACGCCGCCGCGCCGATCCCATCACCTCCGCGACATCGACTCAAGCGCTTCTTTCGGGCCGCCAGGAGCGAATGGAAAGCAGGTCTGGAAAAGCTTCCGCGCGGTAGACGGAATTTCCGGTCAGCAGGCGCAGGCACTCCTGAATTCCTTCGGACATAGTGGGATGCGGAAACATGGTGCCGAGCACATCGATGGCGCTCATGTTCCGGTCGATGAGCAGGGCGACGGACATGATGGTGCTGGAAACCTGAGGCCCGGCGGCGCGCATGCCCAATATTCGCTGCTGTTCATCATCGCTGACGATGATCTTGACAAAGCCGAGCGAGGCGCGCATGGCGATGGCCCGGGGCAATAGGGCATTGGCATAGACCGCCGCGCGATAGGCTATCGCCTTGCGGCGGCACGCCTTTTCGTTGAGACCCACGGCGGCCACGGCCGGATAGAAAAACATGACCGTGGACATATTGGGAAAGTTCAACGGCCGTGCGGGCAGCCGAAACATGTGTTTAACCGCGTGGCGACTCTCCAGCACGGCCATGTTGACCAGGGCCGGCCGGTGGGTGACATCGCCGGCGGCATAGATGGTCTCATGCACTCGGCAGTCCTTGTCCGTTTCCAAAAAGCCTTGGGCGTCGGATGTGATGCCGGCAGCCGCCAGGTTGAGGCGGCCGGTATTGGGTTCGCGACCAATGCAAATCAATACCACATCCACCTCCACCACCGTGGCATGGCCGTCGGCGAAATCGAGGATGACTTCCAAGTGGTCTGACTTTTTAATGATATCGCGAAGCTGGGCTGAATGGAAAATGGATACGCCGTTATTTTCCAGATTGCGGCTGACAAAGTCGCTCAGGTCCTCATCCTCATAGGGAATGACATGCTCCTGGTGATCCACCAGATAGACCCGAGTCTGTCTAAAGTTGGAAAAGATGGTGGCGTATTCGCAGCCCGTTACGCCGGCGCCGATGATCATCAAGCGGGGTGGAAAAGATTTGAGCTGTAAAACGCCGTCGGAATCGAGAATACGCACCTGATCCACCGGAATATGGGTAAAAGCGCGGGGTTTTGAGCCGGTGCACAACAAGAAGTGGTCTGCCGCCACCTGACGCCCGCCGCCGCCGGCCAGATTCACCTTGACGCGCCGGGTGTCGATAAAACCTGCCGTGCCGCGCAGATAAGTAACGCCACCCGGACCCGACCATCGGCCGTGGCTGAGGGTTTCCAACTGGGAGCGCATCTGGTACTGCTTTTCCTTGACCGCTTCGAGCACCGTATGACGCACGGCCCGGTAGTCCACCGTCAACCCTGTAGATCGGTAGCCGCGGTCGGTTTTGGCGGCCACGGCATAGTCCTTGGCCAGTTCCCACATGGTTTTGGAAGCCAAGGCGCCCCAGCGCACACCTGTGCCACCGATTTCACTCGCTTCTATGAGGCACACATGGCGCCCGGCATCAATCGCGCGCATGGCACCGGCAAATCCGCCGGGGCCGGCCCCGATAACACAAAGATCGAATTTTTCTGGTGCATCCACCATTCGTGTATCCTTTTGGCATCGTGGCCTTCCACAAATCGCAGTTTTCAGCCTTGATCTGAACCGCAAAAAACCATTTGTGAGTAGACACTCACCTAGGATGCTGATCAATGATGGCTGGAAAGTCAATGATACATTTCTTGTCTTGCGGCACGATGTGTTGTTCTGCTAATAGATTGGTCGATTCTAATTCCCGTCCGTAGCTAAATCAGCTCCGAAATACATCGTGCGGCACAGCAGGCTTGGCTGCGGGCGTCATTTTTTATCTATGAAAGGAACTACCATGAAACAAAAAGTCGAAGATGCCATCGATAAAATCCGTCCGATGCTCCAGGCCGACGGCGGCAACGTGGAACTAGTGAGCGTCAGCGACGACGGGGTGGTGCAGGTGCGCCTGAAAGGCGCCTGTTCGGGCTGCCCCATGTCGCAGATGACCTTGAAAAACGGCATTGAACGCGTCATCAAGGAGAGTGTGCCGCAAATCAAGCGCGTAGAAGCGGTTCAATAGGTATTCAACAAACCATTCAACCCGAACGGAGTGCACAATGAATATTTTAAAAATCGACCACCTGGGTATTGCCGTCAACAGCATCGACCAAGCCCACACCTTCTGGAGCGACATTTTGGGCCTACCCCACGAGGGCAGCGAGACCGTAACCGAACAGAAGGTGACGACCGCCTTTTTCCCAGTCGGCGAGAGTGAGGTGGAACTGCTCGAATCCACCGCACCCGACGGGCCTGTCGCCAAGTACATCGAAAAGCGCGGCCAAGGCATTCAGCACATTGCCTTTCGTGTGGCGGATATTGATGCCGCCCTGGCCGAGCTGAAGGAGAAG
>JABDRH010000687.1 GCA_013041835.1 Desulfatitalea sp.
GGATCGATCTTTTCCCAGAGGCCCCCTTTGCCGCGGAATGGGGGGATGCCGCTTTCCACCGAAATGCCCGCACCGGTCAGGGCAACGGCCTTGGCGGCTTGGGCGCAAGCTGTGGCGGCCTGGTCGATCAAAAGGGTGCGTTTGTCGCTCATCGTCATTCCAACTGCTGAACGGATTCATGCGCAAGCCCTAAAGCGCGAAGGTCATATCCTGGCCCACGGCAAAGCAGGCCAATTTGTGTCCCCGCTGCTCGATAATCTTGCGGCAGGCCTCGACCAACTCGTCCACTTCGTCGTCGGTGCGTTCCTGGTTCAGATGGAACAAGCCCAGCTTTTTGACGCCGGATTGGAAAGCCAGATCGAGAACATCCTCGTAGGAGGAATGGCCCCATTCAATGAGCAGTTTATACTCTCGGGGGGTATACTCGGCATCGTGTATGAGCAGATCGGCATCCCGGCAAAACTCGTGGTAGGCGGCCGCGGGCAAACCACCGGGATGCACAAAGCCCAGTTCGTTGTCCGTTAGGAAAACAAAGATTTTGCCGTCCCCATCGATGAATTTATACCCCTTTCCCGTATTGGGATGGCTGATTTGTATGGGGATCACGGTCGCGGAGCCGATTTGAAACTTTTCGGGATTGCCCTCTTCATAAACGATTCTGGCTTTCAAGTCCGAGTAGCGCACCGGAAAATTGGGTGGCGCCATCACTTTGGAAAACATGCTCTCCATGAATTTTTTATGGAACGGCCCGCGATGCATGCGAATTTCGGGGTGTTCTAGAAACAGGGGCTTGAAGTAGGGAAACCCCATGAGGTGATCCCAGTGGCCGTGGGTCAGCAGGAAATTGTATTGATAACGCCCCTCTTTGATCAATTCGTTGCCCAGGCGGCGAATGCCTGTGCCGGCGTCCACGATAATGATATCGCCGCTGAGGGTCCGAATCTCCAAACACGTCGTATCGCCGCCATATTTCAGATACTCACCGCCAGATACCGGAATGGAGCCCCTTGATCCCCAACAGCGTATTAGCATTGTTTCCCCTTGTTCCAGACCCGGTGTGGGTGTCTACCTGATCATCTTCATTTCCATCGCCCGTAGAAAGTAAACCATATGCCTTGCTGTTCCCACTTGTGCTCGATCTGCACATGAAGCCGCAGAAGCTGGTTTTCAATATCCCGCGCCTGGCTCCGCAGCAGTCCCGATAAGATAAACCGCCTGTGTCGGGCAAATCCCGGCTCGGCAATCAATTGCCGCATGACTGCGTAATGTATATTGGATACCATAAGGTCGCTGGATATGTCCATAAAGTTCATGGCGTTGCCCTGTGCCACGAGGATCCGCTCCGTCATTTGATTATGGCGTACATTGGCCTGGGCGGTTTGAACCGCCAACAGGTTCAGGTCCACCGCCAGTACGCGTTCGGCCCCCAAACAGGCGGCAGCCAGCGCCAGCAGGCCCGTACCGGTGCCGATATCGATAACAGTGGCAATGGGTTGGACCTCGAAGGCCAATTGCAGTGCCGCCAGGCAATCGCTGGTCGTGGGGTGTGCGCCCGTACCGAACACCACACCGGGATCCAGGACGATGGTCTTGGGCGTTAACGTCGCCGCTTGGGTATGCCAGGGCGGCACCACGTGGAAAGCGCCGATGCGGCACGGGGCAAGCGTGCCGCCCTGCCACTGTTCGTAGCTCATCTGGAATTGATCCTGCAACGACAGATGGGGCTGTTTGCGCAGCAGTTGCCGGACCCGTTCGTCGGCCGGCTGCCTGAAAAAAAGAAACGAATCCTGCGCTTCTTCCCAGTTGCCGATGAAATCGCTGTCTTTGAAGATGGGCGAACCGCTGATGCGGCCTTTGATGTAATAAATGAACAGGTCCCGGTAGGGTTCGCGTTGTTGTTCGGCACAGGTCATGATCGATCGGGCGAGACTAATTTTCTATTTGGGAAGCTGATCAAGGTACCATTCCATAGGGTCCAGAAGCGTGTACCCCATCTCCCGCAATCGCTTTTTGACGTTGATGACATTGTTGGTCAGCAGGTAGGGAAACACGGCCCGCTTGTCTTTTTCCCAATAACGGGCCACCAGGACACTGCCTAGGGAGATGCCCTCCTCGGTGATGAGGTCGACGATGCGCTTGAGTTGCCCCACCTTGTTCTCGACCAGAATGCACAGGAGGGTGCCCGGCTCACCAATGCCCAGCACATTGATAAAAGCGCGCAGCAGATCGCGCACCGATATGATGCCTTTCAATTTGCCGTGTTCATCAACGACCGGAAATGCGCCCACGCGTGATCGTTGGATCAACAGGAGGGCATCCGGCAGTGTATGCGTGGGCGATATGGTGACGGGGGTGGTCGTCATGACCTCGCTGACCGTCATGCGGGCGATGTCCGGCTCGGTCTGTCCGTCCGATTCGCCGCCGGCCAGCTTGTAAGGCAAGACGCTGCGAATGTCGCGGTCCGTGATGATGCCCACCAGATGATCGTCCGCCGCAACGACGGGCAAGTGGCGGATGTGGTGCTGCCGCATCAACGCCCGGGCCTCTAGGATGGGTGTGTCTTTGGCCACGGTAATGACCTTGCGGGTCATGGATTGACTGACAAACATCTTCTATCCCTCCAGCAATATCCTGACATGATCGGCCGCCAATTCAGGCAGCCGCTCCAGTGAATAGCCGCCTTCCAGCACGGACAAGAGCTTGCCGGAGGCGTGGGTTTCGGCCAGTTGGACAATGCAACGGATAATCCATTCAAAGCCTCGGTTGGTCAGGCGCATATCGGCCATCTCATCATCCCGATGGGCATCGAATCCGGCTGAAACAATAAGAAACTGGGGCTCGAAAGCGCTCAGCAGCGGCAGCATATCCTTTTCAATCAACTGCCGATAGGTTTCGTCGCCTTGGCCGGGAAGCACCGGGGAATTTTTGGTGAAGCCGTTCCCGTCGCCCAACCCCTGCTCAAACTCGCGCCCCGTGCCGGGAAAACAAAACGAGGGATGCTGATGGATGGAGTAATAAAACACAGTGGGGTCGCTTTCGAACATATGCTGGGTGCCGTTGCCGTGATGCACATCGAAATCGATGATGCCGATGCGCTCGACGCCCCACTCGGCCTGAAGATATTTTGCGGCAACGGCCACGTTGTTGAAATAACAAAATCCCATGGCCCGCTCCCTTTCGGCGTGATGACCCGGGGGGCGAACGGCGCAAAAGGCGTTGTCGATTTCTCCGGCCATGATCATCCGGGCCGCTTCGATAGTGCCGCCGGCCGCCAATTGGGCGGCATCCCAGGTGTCCGGGCACATCTGGTTGTCCTGGCAGTCCAACATGCGATGGCCCGCCAGGCAGACCTCTTCGAAGCGGCGGATATAGCCTTCGCTGTGCACTGTCTGCAACCAGCGCATATCCGCATGGCGGGCGGTAATCATCACCAATTCGCTCATCAAGCCCGCCTCGGTCAGGCCCCGAACGATGGCTTGCAACCGTTCGGCCCGCTCGGGATGATGGGCACCGGTGTCGTGAAGCAAAAAACGCTGATCATACAGGAAACCCGTTCGTTTCATGGCCCGTTCTCCGTGTCGGCCGGGGAACCTTTGCCCCCAATGAGGCAATAGCCGAAAAGCTTCAGCGTCAAGGGACAATCTTATCGAAAATGGCGAATGCCGCTTTGACGGCCGGATTGTCCGTATCGATATCGATGGTGGGTTTGCCCTGAAGATCAAAGGTGTAAACCGTCTCATCGTCCGGCACTGTCCCGACCAGCTCGAGGTCATCTTCGGTAATCAGCCGCATCACCTCCGGAGCCGGTTCGGTTTTGACGCGATTGATGACCAGATAGCTTTTCTTGACACCGATGCTCAATTCCTGGGCGAGTTTGTTGATGCGCAAACCGGCTTGCAATCCGCGGCGTGAGGTGTCGGTGACGATCAGCAACACATCCACGTTGTTGGTGGTCAGACGGCTGATATGTTCCATGCCGGCTTCGTTGTCCATGACCACATAGGCGTAGTTGGTCACGAGCCGCTCCAAGCAGTTGGTCAGCAGCGTGTTGGCGGCACAATAGCAGCCGGCGCCTTCCGGCTGCCCCATGACAATGAGATCAAAGCCCTGCTCTTCGGCCACGGATTGCTCCAGACGCATTTCAATGAAGACGTCCTTGGTCATGCCGGATGGCACCTTGCCCTTTTTCATCTCCTCGCGCGCCTCGCCGAGGGTGCACGTCACCGCAAGGCCCAGCACCTCGTTAAGGTTGGCGTTGGCGTCGGCATCCACGCCCAAAACAGGAGTTTTGCCCTTTGCCACGAGATATTTGATCAGCAATCCGGAAATGGTGGTTTTTCCCGTACCGCCTTTGCCTGCCAGCGCAATGGTGAATGCCATGTGGTCCTTCCTCTCACAATCTGTTGGTGGTCGAAACCGGTTCGCAACGCGTCGATCGCCGGGCATCCCCCGGCCGCCGGACACCCGGCAATCTCATGAAGGCAAGTTAGAAGACTTGACCGCCGCCGTCAAGAGGGGATGATACGGCCTACCGGGCAGCCGCATGTAACAAAATGAACAGCAGGTGTCATGAGGATGAGGCGGAAAATGATCCCAAACAGCGGATTTTGTTATCAACCCCAGGGGCACGAAGCCGTTATTATAAGGTTCTTTTAACACTTCGTGTCCTTCGCGCCCTTCGTGGTG
>JABDRH010000690.1 GCA_013041835.1 Desulfatitalea sp.
GATCGGAGAAGACCACAGCGTCGCCATCACCTTGACTCAAGCGGAAAAAACATGGCTGGCCGGCCATCCGGAGATCCGCGTCAGCAGCGAACCGGACTATGCCCCCTTTGATTTTCGCATCGATGGCAAGCCGGCGGGATACTCCATCGACTACGTGAATCTGATCGCCGAACGACTGGGAATCAAGCTTGAATTTGTTCAGGATAACTGGGCCGACCTGCTCGCAAAGGCCGAACGACGTGAGTTGGATCTGCTTCATACCATCTCCATGAGCCCACCGGAGCGCCGGGCTTTTCTTATTTTTACAAAGCCTTATAAGCAGACTCTCAATGCCATCGTCACCCGGAAGGAGAGCGTTGATATCGCGGATATCGACAGCCTGAACGGTCGAACCATCGCCCTGGTGTCCGGCGATTCCATCATCGCAGCCCTGCGCAGCATTGTTCCCGACCTGCGGATCATCCAGGTGGAAAGCTATGAGCAGGCCCTGAAAGCCGTGGCCTTTGGCCGGGCGGAGGCCACCATTACCGAACTGCCCATCGCCGGCTACCTCATCCGCAGCCTCGGGCTCATCAACCTCAAGGTTGCGGCCGAAGTGACTCAAGTCGAAGGGCGCGATCAGCGCTATCGCCTGGCGGCGCGAAAAGATTGGCCGGAACTGATCCCGATTCTGGAAAAAGCAATGGACAGCATCACCCGGGAGGAGGTGTTGGCGCTTGAAAACCGGTGGCTGGCGCTGCCGGAGGCCGCGGCGGGAGGCCCTAAAACGATCGACACGGTGGCCTTTAACCAAACCGGTTTTGTTCTCAGGTGGCTTGGCGTCGGCTTTCTTGTTTTCGGCACCGTCGTGTTGCTGGTCTGGGCAAAACGCGGACGTTCCGGGCACCTTTCCATCCGGGAGACCATCTTCCTGGTGTCTTTCGTTTTCATCGGTCTTATTGCCTTTATTGCATCCCTCGTCGGTCAGCTCTACGAGGGCGAAAAACGACAAATCGAAATCGAAGAGCGCAGACACAGGTCCTTTCTCCTGGCCCTTGAGCTGAAGCAATCGTCCGATGATCTCACCCGTTTTGCACGCACGTATGTTGTCACCGGCGATCCTAAATATGAGACGTTTTATTGGGATATCATCGCCATTCGCGACGGAAACCGGCCACATCCCGCCAACTTCACGACCACCTTTTGGGACCTTGTGGCCGCTGGCCGCCTCGCGCCGGATACCGCCGGTGAAACTTACAGCATCCGGCAACAGATGATGACCCTGGAGTTTACCCAGGCCGAACAGCAAAAGCTGGCCTCGGCCAAAAAAGAGTCCGATGCCCTGGTCCGGCGGGAGACCGTGGCCATGAACGCGGTGAAAGGACGATTCCAGGACGCCCAGGGCCGATTCACCGTCAAAGGCGATCCCGACATGCGGATGGCGCGCAGGATCATGCATGACCTGGAGTACCATGAAGCCAAGGGGCGCATCATGAAACCGCTGGATGCATTCTTCTCCGAGCTTGAATTGCGCACGGCCAACGAGTTGAATATCATCCGGGGTCGCAACAACGCCCTTATTATCGCCATTGCGTTGCTCACCGTGATGACCATCGGGGTGGCCGTCTACGTCTTCTTTCTCTTGAAACGCACCATCATTGCACCGCTGTCCTGCATGGAAAAAAGCATCAACCGGATCAGCGCCGGCGAAAGAAATCTTCAGCTCGAAATCGGCGCCGGGAATGAAATCGGACGGCTGGCAGACGCCTTTAACCGGATGTTGTCGGAACGAAACCAGGCCGAAGCGGCACTGCAACAGGCCAAGGAGAGAGCCGAAGCCGCCAACCGGGCGAAAAGCATTTTCCTGGCCAACATGTCCCATGAGATTCGTACCCCAATGAACGCCATATTGGGCTACTCCCAAATCATGCAACATGATGCCAACCTGTCGCCCAAACAGCTAAAACACATAGATATTATCAATCGCAGCGGTGATCATCTGCTGGCATTGATCAACGATGTGCTCGAGATGTCCAAAATCGAAGCCGGACGCATCGAACTGAATCCCACCCCTTTTGATTTGCATGCCCTCATCGACGATCTGGATTTGATGTTCCGGTTGCGCACGGATGAAAAAGGGCTGGCATTTGAGGTGACGCGCGACGAACAGCTTCCCCGTTATATCAAGGCCGACGAAGGCAAGGTCCGCCAGGTGCTCATCAACCTGATGGGCAATGCGGTCAAATTCACCTCCCATGGCGAGATCCGGCTCCAGGTCCGCTGGACGCATGCCAATGGGACAATACCGCTAAAGTCCCCTGCGAATATCAGGCTCATTTTCGATGTGATCGATACCGGCCCGGGCGTATCCCAAGCGCAGGCTGAAAAGATTTTCGAAGCCTTCGAGCAGACCGATACCGGCTTCCGGATCGAAGGCGGCACCGGTCTGGGCCTGACCATCAGCCGGCGGTATGCCCGCATGATGGGCGGAGACGTTACCGTGCGGCGTCGCCCTAAAGGCGGAAGCCGATTCTGCTTCGCACTGCCGGCACGCAAAGCCCAAGCCGCCATGGCGGAGCCCCATGTTGTCGACCGGCCAAAAGTGTTAAGCATAAAAGAGGGCCCACCCCCCCGGGTCCTCGTGGTCGATGACCGGGAATTCAATGTGGACATTCTGGAAAAAATGCTGGTCCGGGTAGGCTTTCAAGTGCTTCGCGCCGCTGATGGCCAGCAGGCAGTGGAAAAGTTTTCAGATCAGCGGCCCGATGCGGTGCTCATGGATGTGCGTATGCCTGTTATGGACGGTATAACGGCCACCCAACAAATCCGAGCCATTGAAAAAAAGGGGGGGGCCGCCGCCCGCCAGCCTGAGAACCGGCCGTGCGTCATCATTGCCGTGAGCGCCAGTTCCCTCGAATACCAGCGCCGCAAGATCATGCGGAAAGGTCTGGCCAATGCATTTATCAGCAAACCCTTCAAAGAGGCCGAAATCCTCGAAACGCTTCGCCAGCATCTCGGTCTTGAATATCTTTACCAAGCAACGCCCATGCAGGCGGAAAACACCTCGCCTGATCTTGCGCCTGAAGCGGCCGGCAGCAAGACCGCGAGCCTGCCGGAGCCGCTGGCGGCACAGCTGCGAGAAGCCGCGATCAAGCTGGACGTGGACCAGTTCCATGAGCTGATCGCGCAGGTGCAGCATCACGACGGCCGACTTGCCGGAACTTTGCGCCGCATGGTGGATCGGTTTGATTTTGAATCTCTCGGCAAGCTGCTCGACGACACCGTCGAGGGACAGGAGACCCTTCGGTGAACAAAACAGGCCCAAAAGGAATCATTCTCATCGTGGACGACACGCCGGCCAACCTGCATTTGTTGACGGAGATACTCAAAGAGGCCGACTACAGGGTCAGGCCGGCGCCCAGCGGCCCGTTGGCCATCAGGTCGGCCCAAAGCGATCCACCGGATCTCATCCTGTTGGACATCAACATGCCTGAGATGAACGGATTCGAGGTATGCCGCAGGCTCAAGGCGGATGACCGGCTGAAGTCAATTCCGATCTTGTTCATCAGCGCCCTGACCGACACCGATGATAAAGTGCGCGCCTTTCATGCCGGGGGGTTGGACTACATCACCAAGCCGTTTCAAGCCGAAGAGGTGTTGGCCCGGGTCGACACCCACGTACGCGTCAGGCGTTACCAGGTTGAACTCCAACAGAGAAACGAGCTGCTTGAGAAAACGCTGGATAATTTGCATGCCGCCCAGGACAGGCTTGTCCAATCGGAGAAAATGGCTTCACTGGGGGTACTCACCGCGGGTATCGCCCACGAAATCAACAACCCCATCAACTTCATCAAAACCGGGGCCAAGGCTTTGGAACGAGACATGCGGGACGTGCGCAAACTGCTCGACATCTATGATCAATGCGGCCTTTCCTGCACCGATGCAACGGCGCAGAATCGCCTCCGGGCCATTAAGTCCGAAATTGACTACCATGAGCTGAGCAGTGAAATGCCCACGCTGGTCAAAAACATCATCATGGGCGTAACACGCGCCGAAGAGATCGTGAAGGGCCTGCGGATCTATGCCCAGCCGGAAAAGCAGCTCAAGGTGCCGGCCAGACTGGATGAACTGATCGAAACAACGCTCGTGTTGTTGAAAAATCGATATAAGGATGGTGTGGTCATCAACAGAGAATATGCCGAATTGCCTGCCATCCCGGCGCAACCCGGCCGGCTGATGCAGGTGTTCAGCAATGTCATCGGCAATGCCATTGATGCCGTCGCCACAAATCGTGAAGATCGCACGCCGGCGATCGATATCCATACCGGCACCCAGCAAGCAGATGGTGTCCAATACGCCGTGGCGCACATCCGTGACAACGGCCCGGGAATCAGCGAGGCGATCAAAAGCAAAATATTCGATCCATTTTTTACCACCAAGGACATCGGTAAAGGGATTGGTCTTGGTTTGTCCATTAGTTACGGCATCGTGCGCGACCACGATGGTCGCATCCATGTCGGCGATTGTGATGGGCGCGGCGCGGTCGTTTCGATACTACTACCCATGAACCAGGAGGGGGTATGACATCAAGCCCTGCAGAACCGAAAGCATCCATGCTTTACGTGGACGACGACCTGGAGAACCTGGAAAGCTTCAAAGCCCTCTTTCGGCGCAACTACGATGTCTATTTGGCCCGTTCGGCCCGGGAGGCCATTGACATACTGGGCCGGCGCCAGATCCAGGTGTTGATCACCGATCAGCGCATGCCGGAAATGACCGGCAGTGAACTGCTGGAGGCCGTGGCGGATCAATATCCGCACATGCTGCGCTTCATGCTGACCGGATTCTCCGATTTCGATCCCCTGGTGACCGCCTTGAACGATGGGCGGCTGCAAGGCTTGTTCTTAAAGCCGATAGATGCAGAAAAGATGGAATCACGCATCGAACAAGGCTTGGCCGAATACTATCTGGAGATGGAAAACGAAATGCTCTACACCTCGCTTCGTGAGAGTGAAAGGCAGATCAGAACCCAGCTTGCCGAACTCGAACAACTTTACGCCGCCGCTCCCGTTGGCCTTGCATTGGTGGACAGGAATCTGCGCATCGTTCGAATCAATGAAAAATTGGCCGAAATCGACGGTTTCTCGGTACAAGCGCATCTTGGCAAATCGATCGATGAAGTGGTGCCGGAACTGTCGGACCGGCTTGATCCGATCTATCAGCAGGTCCTTCAAACGGGAGAGCCCGTCGTCGACATCGAGCTTCACGGTACGACAGCCAAGCAACCGGGCGTCGAACGGGACTGGCTGGGAAATTACTATCCGTTTGCCAACAGTGACGGCGAGGTGATCGGAGTCATCGTCGGCGTAGTGGAAATTACCGCAATGCGCCAGGTCGAAAGAACGGCGGAAGAAGCGCGCCTGTTTGCTGAGAACCTGCTAAAGACGGCCAATTCCATGATCATCAGCCTGGACAACCAGGGATGCATCCGTCTGGTAAACCCGACAGTGGAAGCCCTGACCGGCTATACCAAGGAAGAACTGATCGGACGAAACTGGTTTGAGCTCGTTGTTCCGCTGGAAACCTATCCCGAGGTATGGGCGGAATTCGACCGTTTGATAAAAGGCGGGTTACCCCATGTATTTGAAAATCCCATCAAGATAAAAGATGGGAGCGAACGTATTATATCCTGGAGCAACAGCGAGCTAGTCAAAAACGGGAAGATCATCGGGACCCTATCCGTTGGCATCGACATCACCCAGCGAAAGCTTGTCGAAAAGGAAATAAACCATCTGGCCGATCAGCTTCGACAGTCCCAGAAGATGGAGGCCATCGGCACCCTGGCCGGCGGCATCGCCCATGACTTCAACAATATTCTCAGCCCCATCATCGGCTACGCCGAAATCATCATGAACGATGTCGCCCCGGACAGCGATATCGGCAATCAGGCCAAAGAAATTTTGAGAGCCGGATTGCGGGCCCGGGATCTGACCAACCAAATACTGACCTTCAGCCGGGAAAAGGAGCAGGAGAAGAGGCCGCTGAAAATTCAACCCGTACTTAAAGAGGCGTTGAAGCTGCTACGCGCCTCTTTGCCCACCACTATCGAACTGAACCAACGCATCGACACTAGTTGCGGCCCCATCCTGGGCGATCCGACACAGTGTTACCAGGTGATCATGAATCTTTGCACCAATGCCTTTCAAGCCATGCAGCAACAAGGCGGCCTGATCGAAGTGGCCGTGGAAGAGGTGTCGATCACCGAAGCAGACCAGCCGCAGTTCATGGAAATCAAGCCCGGACGATACGTAAGGTTATCGGTGAGCGACACCGGTCCGGGTATCGATCCGGAGATCATGGAACGGATTTTCGACCCCTACTTTACCACCAAGCGGATGAAAAGCGGCACCGGTCTGGGATTGTCCGTGGTGCACGGCATTGTCAAAAGCCATGCCGGCACCATCAAGGTTTACAGCGAACCGGGCAAAGGCACCACCTTTACCATTTATCTGCCCCGGTTTACCGACCATCAAGTCGAACCGGAACTTGATGATCAGTCCCCCGTTCCCGGCGGCAGTGAATCCATCCTGATCGTGGACGACGAACCGGCCATCGTTCAGGTCGTGCAGCATCAACTGGAACGGCTGGGATATAAAGTCACCGGTTACGTCGACCCCCGCGAAGCGTTGTCCGCCTTTCGGACCCATCCCAACGCCTATGACCTGATCCTTACCGATATGACGATGCCTCACATGACCGGACTAGAGCTTGCAAGCGAGGCCCGCACCATCAATCCCAGCATCCGGCTGGTGGTCTGCACGGGATTCAGCGATATCATCAACCGCAAAAAAATCACCCGCGACGGCATCCATCGCATGGTCATGAAACCGATCATCCAAAGCGAAATCGCCAATATTATCCGGGATGTATTGGATGGAGCTTAAAAATAATATCCGAAATTGATATTGAAACGATATTCCCATTCATTCGTGAGATTCTCCCCGAAACGGTTGCTCGCAAAATAGGGCAGACCCGGGGGCGTGCCATAGCCGGATTTATTCCCGATAAAATCATTTCCATTGGCGTAAACCAGATCCGTGTAAATGAACCATCCGCCATGTGCCCAGGCAGATCCGAAAGTCAACATCCGGCTATCGTTGAATCCGCTCTCGTCCTTGACGATTGAACTGTATTCGATATACGGCAGGATGTAATCCAACCAATCCACCGCGTCGGTATCAAAACGGTAGCTCAAGGAGGCAGCCGGTATCCATGCACGAGCGGCCACCAAAGTAGGAAAGTCAAACGCACCCATTGTAACGAGCTTGTCCGTTCCTTCCGGCTGGTTCTCGTCCACATCAAGAGAATAGTAGGTCAACTGCAAGGCCAGGGTTGCGTCGCCAAATTTAGGCACCGCATGGATCGAACCGGCGAAATGACTTCCATCATCCTGGCTGCCATTGCTGTTGAGCAGGCCGTATTGAAACGAGGCGCCAATGTCCATGTCGCCCAACGCATAAATACCGCGCACGTTGATCTGATGGCGCTCTTCATAGCCGGAGCCGGTTTCATCAACAACATCATATGAATATCGCGTGCTGTCTTCGGTGGCGCCAAAATAGGTCCCTTCATCAGCGCAATAGTAGCCCACATCGACTGTGAGTTCTCCGAAATGACGTGTATACTTGATGCCCAGATCCATATCATCCGACAGCCCCACATAGAAATGCAAATCGAAAAAGAAACTCCGGGAGACACCATATGGGCCGGGCCCGAAAGGCACGCGGTTCACCCCCATCTGAAGTTGCGCTTCATCGGCAAAATGGTATCCTACCCAGCCGGTGTGCAAGAAGTGATATCCGTCATGGTTGCTGGCCGCATAGCCCGGATAGAAACGATATTCCACCTTGGCCGCCCAGGGGCCGTGCAAGTAGTCCAAGTTAATGCGAAAGGTATCAAGGGCGAATGTGCCGCCATCCCCTTCGGCACGGGAGGGGTGGCCCACATCCGGTCCATAGTCGCCAATCGTATAACTCACGCGCATTGCACCACCGATATCAAGGTCGCCCACCTGAAAGGCCCGGACGGCATCCGCGCCAGCGAAAAAAAAGACCGCGTAAACGAACCAACCCAAGATAAAAGCGTTTCTTTTAACTTGCATGATCGATACACCTTTTCCCTTGGCCTACTTGGCCGCCGTGCGGGACTCGGCCAGCCAGCCGTCCCACTTTTCCTGGTTCTTGGCGATCCACTCGTCCACGTGGCGTTCAATGTCTTTCTGGGATTTTTCGCCTTCGTTCATGCGGGTATTCTGAGCGTTGATGTCCATTAGCGGCAGCGCAAAAACCTGGAAGAACTTCTTGGCGGACGGATTGCTTTCGGCGAACTTCTTATTGGCCACGATGCGGATGTCCGAAACCACGAACCCCAGTTTGATCGGGTCGGTGACGGCGCCCTCGATGCCCGAGGCGGTCATCCGCGCCACGGCGTTCTTTTGGGAATCCTTGGGAATGATCTTGGGCACATTGATCCACAGGACATCTTTGCCCGGCTTGAGCTTGAAGATGGTCCAGTTGGGCGCCCAGGTGTAGAAAAAGACCGGCTTGCCGCTTTTATAGCCGCCCAGGGCCGACGCCATGCCGGCCTCGTAGGCGGCTTTGACGGGATTGATGTGGTCGTCCAGGTCGTATACTTGCATGTGATGAGCAATGACATTTTCACAACCCCAACCCGGCGGACAGGCAGTCAAGTCGGCCTTGCCGTCGCCGTTGACGTCAAAGGCTTTCTTCACCTCATCGCGCTTGAAATCATCGAGGCTCTTGATGTTGTACTTTTCCACCTCCCGCTTGGAAACCAGGTATCCCTGCAAACCGCCTGATTTGACCACGTAGCCGTATTTATCGGCTTTGTCGTAGAAGTTCTTAGGTAGCTGACTGTCATGGTTGGGGAACCATCCATTGGTCCAGTAGTCCACATCGCCCAGGGCTACTGAATTGTAAAAAATCGGATTCTGAAGATCCTTGGGCCGCTTGACCTCGTAGCCCAGTGATAGAAGCCCGCGACGCACCAGGGCCTCCTGGAAAAAGCCGGTATTCCAGGTGGCGCGGGCCGGCTGAACCGTCACGCCCTTTCCAGGCTTCGGGTCATCCGCCGATGCAAGTACCGACGGTACGGTCAACACCGCCGCCATCATCAACGTCAACAATGCTTTGAGTGCAATACGCATAATCCCTCCCATGTTAGTGTGGCAAGGGTGCAGAAACGAAATGATTCCCCGCACCCCAAAAGCAAGATACCGGGTGATCCTTGCGGGCCAACCGGCAGCTTCTTATTTATCCCTTACCGTTTCCGAGCCATGGATTGGGTGATCCGATCCAGCACGATGGCCATCAGCACGATGGCCAAACCGCCGATCACCGCCCGTCCGATGTCTAGCGTGTTGAGCCCCAGAATCACCGGCGATCCAAGGCCGCCGGCGCCGATCAGGGCCGCGATGACCACCATGGACAGGGCCATCATGATGGTTTGGTTTAATCCGGCCAAAATGGTGGGCATGGCCAGCGGTACCTGCACTTTTCGCAGCACCTGCCAACTGGTGGCCCCGAAGGCCTGGGCCGCCTCCACCAACTCGGGATGCACCTGGCGGATACCCAGGCTGGTGAGCCGGATAATGGGCGGAATGGCAAAAATGATCGTGGCCAGCACGCCGGCCACATTTCCCACGGAAAAAAGCATCACGATGGGCACCAGGTAAACGAAAGCCGGCGTGGTCTGCATGGCGTCCAGGGCAGGCCGCAACCACGCTTCGAAGCGGTCGTTTCGGCCGGCGACAATGCCCAGGGGAATCCCGGCGATGGCGCAGAAAATAACGGCCGACAACACCATGGCCAGAGTGGTCATGGTGTCTTCCCACAAGCCCAACAGCCCGATCAGCGTCATGGTGATAATTGAAAAGACAGCCAACAACACACCGGAAAAACGCCAGGCGGCAAAAGCGATGACCGCAATGACCAGCAAGGGCGACAGGGCGTTGAGGCCCGTGTCGAAGCCGTTCAGGGTCTGCTGGATGGGCCACTTGATGATCTGAAAAAACTCGCGGTAGTTATCCACGATCCATTCGACGAACTGCGACACCCACCGGTCCAGGGGAATTATCTTGTCTTCAAACATGGATCACTCCTATTGCCGAAGCAGGTGCTCTTTGAAAACCATCAGGCGGTATCACCCTGTGGGTCGCGCGCCTGGGTCTCGGTGCGATGCAGGGTGCGCAGAAAACGGTTCTTCGACACCACGCCTTTAAAGATATGGTTATCATCCACCACCGGCACCGGGCAGCTACGGGAAGCCACCTCGGGCAGGATGTCCTGCATGCAGGCGTCGGCCGGCACCGCCTTCACGCCTTGCAGGTAAGCCTGGTCAATGGGGCTGTCCTTGGCGTTGGCCTCGATGGCCGCCCGAAGGCTTTCAGAGGAGACCACGCCCAAAAAGTGACGCTTGGCATCCAGCACATAGCCATGATCGCGTTCGCTGCCGCTGAGCAGCTCATGGGCCGCCCGAAGGCTGCCGACCTTGGTCTTGATGATGGTGGGGTGGGAATCACGAACGATATCCCCGGCACAGATTACATGTGTGGGGTCAACGCCCCGGAAAAAGGCGCGCACATAGTCATCGGCCGGATGTTGCAGTATCTGTTCAGGCGAGCCCACCTGCACCACCCGGCCGCCCTCCATGATGGCGATGCGGTCGCCGATGCGCAACGCTTCGTCCAGATCGTGGGAGATAAAGACGATGGTGCGTTGGTGCAGCTCTTGCAACTTGAGCAATTCGTCCTGCATTTCCGTGCGGATCAAGGGATCGAGAGCCGAAAAGGCCTCATCCATCAGCAGGATGTCCGGGTCCACGGCCAAACCACGGGCCAAGCCCACCCGCTGTTGCATACCGCCGCTCAATTGCGAAGGATAGGCCGCCGCCCAGCCGTCAAGCCCCACCTGTGCCAGGGCTTCCATGGCCCGCCCGCGCTGTTTGTTTTTATCTGTACCGGCCAGCGCCAGTCCAAAAGCGGCATTTTCCAGCACCGTCAGATGGGGCATCAGGGCAAAAGATTGAAACACCATGCTCATGTTGTGCAGCCGGAACTTGACCAACTCATCCTGGGACATCTTGACCACATCCCGGCCGTCCACCACCACCTGGCCGGCGGTAGGCGCGATGAGCCGGTTGAGCATGCGCACGATAGTGGATTTGCCCGACCCGGAAAGCCCCATGATGACGAAAATCTCCCCGGAATGGACAACGAAATTGGCATTGTTGACCCCCACGGTCATGCCGGTTTTTTCAAAAATTTCAGTCTTTTCAAGTCCGTCGGCGAGCAGTTGCATGGCCTGTTTCGGGTGGGGGCCGAAGATTTTGTAAAGATCGCGGACGACGATTTTGCTATCGGCTTCCATGGTCGTTCTCCGTTGGCAGGGGAGCGATAATCGGCTTCTGGGGCGCAGTGCGTTTGGCCGGGGTGATATGGGGACGGGATCGGCACGGCCGCCGAAAATCTACATGACGACTGATGTATAGATGAAGTTACGCGGCGTACCGTTTTTCTGAAGCCACTGGTATTTAAGAGTTGTTGATGCCCACCGCACCGTCACGGTCCCAAATATGCGTCGTACTCAATTGCGTTTGAGTTAAAACAACTAACGTATTATTTGATCGTAGTCAATGGTTTCATTTGCCAAGGAAGCAGAATCGGAGCGTACCAATATGGCACATGTGTATATTTATCAACAATGCAATCAAATAGATGGGATTATATGCGGTGTGCCGCAGAATACCCGACGAGGTCTTGTTTTGATCGTATGCAATGCAAATGGTCGTATCAAGATACCGGATTCGCGGTTTGCCCCTACCCTGTCCAAAAGTACAGTTTTCAAGATTCGAGTTAAATGCTAACACTCAATCCAAAAGGAGGCGCCGGGTGCGTCATTTGACGCGCCCGATTCATCTTTGACCAAGAAGGGTGATATGACCGCAGAATGGAAGCCGGAAAGTAATTTGGCCAAAATCGTCTATGAGGCCGGATTTAAGTATGATCCTGATCAGGACATCTTATTTTCGCGCAGGGATGCCCGGCAAAGGCGCTTCGGGTATGCATATGCTTATGATGTGGCCGCACCTGCCATTATCAGCGCCATCATCGATTGCGAGCCGTTTTTCTTCATCTATGATGATAAGCACTGGATGATCGAGTTGTGGAAGGGGCATTATGGCCTCGGGCCCGGCGGCGAGATCGGGGTTTATGTCAGTCCCCGTCCGGATCCGATTCTTGACGCCACGATCGGGCATCGACCCCATGATCCTGACAATGGCAAATTTTTTGTGTGCGCAAAAGATTCCGAGCGGTTACAGATGTCATTTACCCTGAACTGCAATGGGACGTCGCTGTTTAGCAGGGAGCCGCAAATGCATTGGTGGCTGACCGGATTCAAATGGGGGATTCTTTCCACACCGGAGCAACTTACCATGGATCTGAAGATAGGCTTTCCGAATGGTGTGATGAAAGAGCAGTTTATCCTTGCCGTGGATAGGGCCGGATATGACAACATTCAAATAGATGGCAATACGGTTGGGTTTACATTTGCCCGGCCGACGACAAAGCAACCACGTTTCGATCCGATGTGCGCATCTGTCGTGGAAACGGTTCGTAAAAACAACGCCGAACGGGTGTGGCGATTCTCGCAACTGGGTCTGCCGAACAGTGACCCCAACCTCGCGCCGGCGCATTTCGGCGCTTACTTTGATGCGTATCGAAAAAATAGAATGCGAAAACCATTGCTTGATGTGATGCAGGGACATAACATTGCAAAACGCGAGGCGAATAAAGCGCTTAACGTACTTCTTGGGTCCGAGACGCCATGGGCAAGGATCATTGACTTTTGCAAAAGGATTATTGCCTCTTTTAAAGGGTAGACCCCACGTGACGCTTTCAAAAATAAACAGCAAGCCAAATCGTTTCGCATGTCGGATCGGTCCACTCCACACGATGTTTTACACGGGCGCCGATGTTCAGATAGTCGCCTGGCTTGAGCACCACGATATCCTCTTCGTTCTCGAGCTTCAGGCCTGCACTGCCTTTCACAACTAAAACAAACTCAGCTTTTTCTTGATCGTACCAAAACCCTTCGGGTGAGGCGTGCCCTCGCGATACAATCCGCTCTATGATGACATTTCCCGTGGCGCATATTGTATTGATGATTTCATGGGGTATTTTTTGAGGTATGCCTTCGAGTAGGGATCCCATTGCGTATTCATACGTGAGGCCGGCCAAATGGTCAACTGTAACAAACCCTTTAGACAGAGCAACCGGATTGCCATACGGGTCCATTCGCGATACATGACATTTTTACATAATACTTGACCGGTCCGAAAGCGGTCGACCGGGTTCGGTGTCTGAACAAGCGCAAGGCCAAGGCCACCGCGGCTGCATGGAGGCGTTTATGATCATTGACAGACTGAAAAACAGCGTCGTCCTTGGCGATGGCGGAGCTATCTTCGAATTGGAGCGGCGTGGGTATGTAAGCGCCGGTCCGTTTACACCCCAGGTGGTGGTGGAGCATCCCGAGGCAGTGCGGCAGATGCAAGTGGATTTTGCCCGGGCCGGGGCCGAGGTGCTTCAGGCCGTCACCTACTATGCCCATGAGGAGAAGCTCAAGGATGTGGGCGCCGATGGACGGCTCGAACAGATCAACGCCGATGCGGTGCGCATTGCGCGGCAGGTGGCCGACCAATACAGTTGCCTGGTGGCCGGCAACTTGTGCAATACGTGGGTGTATGATCCCAAGGATGCCGCCTCGCATGCCAAGGCCCGCCGGCAGTTCGACGACCAGATCGGTTACCAGATGAACCAGGGTGTCGATTTTTTCATTGCCGAGACCATTGAGTATCTGGGAGAGGCAAAGATCGCCCTGGCAGCGATCCGGGCGGCCGGGCAGCCTGCCATGATCACCCTGGGATTCAAGAAGGACGATTGTACGCTCGATGGCGTGGTTGTGGAAGATGCATTCAAGACGCTTGAGGATTTGGGGGCGGACATCGTGGGAATCAACTGCTTTCGGGATCCGGTGTTGATGTTGCCGTTGGCCCGACGCATGCGTGATGGCGTGTCGTGCTTTACGGCCACCCAGCCCGTGGCCTATCGCTGCACGCCCGAAAAGCCCTACTTTCAAATCCAAGAGCATGGGGGCAAGGTGGCCTTTCCCTTGGCCCTGGATCCTTTCGTGTTGACGCGTTTTGAGATGGCCCGGTACGCCTTGGATGCCCAACAGATGGGCATCAACTTCATCGGTGCGTGCTGCGGTGCGGCCCCGCACCATATCCGGGCCATGGCCGAGGCGTTGGGGCGTACGGTGCCCAACAGCAAGTACTCACCGGCGCTGGACCTGCACACCATCATTGGTGATTCGACCCATACACGGGAAAAAAATGGGCAGATTTTGTGCGAGCAGCGGTATGGAAAGGACAATTGCGACCGATGAAGTCCGCTTTAAACATCCTGATTATCGATGATGACCCTTTTATCAGCGCCTCGCTTGCCGAATACCTTCATATCAACGGGTATGAAACGGTTCTTGCCGAACAGGGAGAAGAAGGGCTGTCGGTTTTTAAAACCAACAACACCCCCATTGTTCTGCTGGATCAGGAGTTGCCCGACAGCAACGGGCTGGATATCTGCCCAAAATTGCTGGAAATCGATCCGTATGCCAAAATCATTTTTATCACTGCCCATGCCTCGGTGCGAAATGCCGTGGACGCCATGCAAAAGGGTGCGTTCAATTACCTGGCCAAGCCCTTTTCCCTGGAAGAGCTTCTTATTTGCATCAATATGGCCGCCAAAAGCCTGGAACTGGAAGGTAAACTAAAGATCAGGGAGTATGAGAACAAGCAGCGCCGGGCCGAGGATGAGCTCATCGGTGAATCCGCCGCCGCACAACGGCTTCGCGGCCAAATCGAGCTGGCGGCCGCCTCGGACGCGGCGGTGCTGATTACCGGCGAGACCGGCGTGGGTAAAAACGTAGTGGCCCGACAAATCCACCGGCGCCAAAACAAGCGCGAACCGCTGCTGACCATCAATTGTTCGGCTATCCCGGAAAATTTGATCGAAACCGAGTACTTCGGTCATGAGAAGGGTGCGTTTACCGGTGCGGATACACGCCGTGAAGGAATTTTCGAGCTTGCCGACGGGGGGACGCTTCTCCTGGACGAGATCGGCGACATTCCTTACCATCTTCAGAGCAAGTTGCTCTGCGTGCTGGAGGACAAGCAGGTACGGCGCATCGGCGGCGCCAAGCCCATCACGGTGGATGTGCGCATCATTGCCGTGACCAATCAAAATCTGACCAAAGCGATTGACGAAAGCCGTTTCAGGGAAGATCTTTACTACCGGCTGGCGGTGATCAATATCAAGGTTCAGCCGCTGCGCCAGCGGGTGGAAGACATCGCGGCTTTGGCCCATTACTTCGGCCGGAGGTTTTGCGGCGGTCCGGTCCGCATCGAACAAGAGCAGTTCGCACGCATGGCCGCATATGCATGGCCCGGCAACATCAGGGAACTGCGCAACGTGATCGAACGCGCTTCGCTGCTACGCCAGGGTGACGTCATTCGTCCGGCGGATCTGCTCTTGACGGCTGAAACGCAGGTGTGCCAGGATGCGGATCTGGATGCCCCTGCCAATGATGCAGAAGCGATCATGCCGCTTGATGCGCTTGTCAAGAGACACATTGTGCAGACACTTGAAAAATGCGGCGGCAACAAAAGTCAAACAGCGATACGTTTGGGCCTCTCCCTTTCAACGCTGAAACGAAAGTTGAAATCTTTCGGGTAAGCACATCCAAAAGGGTCAAAAAGAACCACAAGGATCAATATGACCCATCCAATTTGACCTCCATGGCTACCAATAGAGACACCCCGCCTTCCAGGGATCGCAAAAACATCTATACACGATGGCCTTTTCGATTTTTGAAGCCATGGATGGCGTTCTTGGCATGCATTTAGCTAATGACATCTATGAAAATGAGCCGCTACAAATTCGACAAGTGGAAGATGACGTTGGGCTTGCCAGTGGTCAAAAATGCGCTGACTGCACAACGGATCTGACCTGACCTGACCTGACCTGAAACGGAACCGCCATTGAACTGCAAGGCCAAGCTACAAATCGCGATGATTGCGGATGTAACTATCGACTACGGTTTCTGAAACGCCCTGCTCCTATTGAACGGATTCGGCCATCGATACAATTGAAACGGATATGTAGCGATCCCTGATGCCCACTGAATTGACCCGGTGCGGATGTAGCGGCTTATTTTCCACTCTCTGTTCGATATTAATCCCAATGTTGCAACATTGGGGTTAACTTGCCTGCGCGATCTCTTCGCGCGTAAATCCCGTGGGCACCCCTTCATATGGCGTGCGTTTATTATACGCCATGAGTTTTGGATCGCGCATGGTCTTGAGGATATCGATGCTCTCCTTCAACCCGCGATTGACCCTGCACATTTCGATCGCCATGCCAACCACCTGGGCAACGGCCTGGGTGAAATTCACATCGTTTAGGCTGAATTCCCACGGTGTGGCCGTGTAAATGCGCATACATCCGAACAGCCGGGTTCCCAGGATGATGGGCACTGAGAGAATCGAAGCAATGCCCTCCCGCCGAGCGGCTTCGGGGTATTGAATGCGTGGATCGTCATTCACATCATAAATCGCCACCGGCTGTAAATCCCGTAGGGCCGAGGCAATGGATCGCGCGGCGCTGACCGGCCCTTTGTCCAGATACTCCTGGCTGAGGCCGTAACTGCCGGCCAACCCGAGCTGATTGTTTCTGGAGTTGATCAGAAAAAGAGCGCAGCCCTTGGCTTTAAGGGCGTGGGTGACGCCCTCTACGGTGATCAACACGATGTCCTCGGGGTCACGGATGGTAGAGATGGCCTTGGTGATTTGGATCAGGGTATCATAGGTGATTTGTGATCTTTCCATTTTGCCCTCCTTTGCACTGCGGATTGTTAAAAGGCCTTTCCTGAGACCAGGCCGGTCTGATGCTTTTGCGGCAAAGATCGATCCAATTGAAAGGTGAGCCGGGTCGGTTTTGATCACAGGCGGGAACGTCGATGAAGCCGAAGCGCTGTTTTCAGTTCAGTGCGGCGGTTCAATCCACGAGCTGATTGGGTACCACATCGGACTATATGTTCAGCCTCTCATACTCAGCGGCTGATTGCAAGAGACGCAAAACCATGCTGCGGCAATGGTCATGGCAAGCTTGACGATGCCGTCAAACAGATCCCAAGATCACATGCTTTGGTCCTTACCGGCACGCCAATAGTACCTACCTGATCGATGAGTTCAGCCACAACCCGGAATGCCACGTCTTTCCATCTACCGATGCCGGCGGCACCGGGCTCAACCTGCAGGCCGCCGACTGTGTGGTCAATTTCGAGATGCCCAGGAATCCGGCCCGCATGAACCCGCGCATCGGCCACGAAGCGTGCACCCCTGCCGGCAGCGGAGATAATATCCTCAGCGCCCAGCCTGCCGAGCGCATCGAGTCGGTTCTCAACTCCGGCATGGAATTTATTGGCGGCTTGCTGGAGATGGCCGCCGGTCAAAAACTGACTTCCGCCGGTGACGACGGCCGCCTGCTGCAGATTGACAAGGCGACCGGGGAAGTCACCTTGAAATTCAAACTGCCGGGATTTTGAACACCCTAAATTTTGGTTTCGTGTTCTAACGACCACATGCGTTTTAGAAACTGATCCCGCCCGGAATTGCGGCGGTATAATTTGTAGCGTAATGGATTTTTCTGGTGGTAGTCCTGATGGTGGGGTTCCGCCGTGTAGAACTGTTCAAAAGACTTGATTTCGGTCACGATGGGTTTGTCAAAGCGGCCGGAATCTTCCAGGCGGCGTTTGGATTGCTCGGCCTGGCGCCGTTGGCCGGCATCGTGATAAAAGATGGCCGATCGGTATTGGGTGCCTCGATCC
>JABDRH010000691.1 GCA_013041835.1 Desulfatitalea sp.
GCTTTACAAGGCTTGCTGGCTGCGTGACCACCATCGTCCTTTTGAAAAAGAGGCGGCCATGGCCAAGCTATACTGCTCCGAACTGATGGGGCGGGTAGCCGACCACGCCGTTCAGATTCACGGCGGCTACGGGTTGATGAAGGAGTACGACGTGGAGCGCTTCTATCGCGACCAGAAGCTGCTTGACATCGGCGAAGGCACTTCGGAAGTCCAGCGCATCGTCATCTCCCGCCACATCGGCTGCTGACACCGCGTTTTCAAGGAGGGTTGCATGAACGACAATATGGTGCTCACCCAACGGCGAGACGGGGTGATCGTGATCACGTTGAACCGGCCGGAAGTGATGAATTGCTTTAATTTCGGCCTGCTCCACGCCCTCAAGGCCGAAATCACTCAAATCCGTTTCGACACCGGTGTGCGGGTCGTCGTCATCACCGGTTCAGGGGATCGGGCCTTTTGCGCCGGCGCGGATCTCAAAGAGCGGGCCGGGCTCTCACCGACCCAGGTCAAGGAATTCATTTTTACCATCCGAGACCTGTTCACCGACATTGAAACACTCAACAAACCGGTGATCGCGGCGGTCAACGGCGCGGCCCTGGGCGGCGGCACCGAACTGGCCTTGGCGTCGGATATCCGCATTGCTTCGAAAACCGCCACCCTGGGGCTGACCGAAACCCGCCTGGCGATCATCCCGGGTGCCGGGGGCACGCAGCGCCTGCCGCGCCTTGTCGGCAAGGCCAAGGCCAAGGAACTGATTTTCACCGGCCGGCGCATCGACGCCGCGGAAGCGCTGCAAATCGGCCTGGTAAACCGGGTCTGCGATCCCGACCGCTTGACCGACACCTGCATGGCCCTGGCCGCCGAGATCTGTGAAACCGGCCCTGTGGCCATCGAGCAGGCCAAGTATGCCATCAATCACGGCATGGAAACGGACCTTTCAACGGGCCTGGCCATAGAATCGAACGCCTATTGGGTCTGCATCCCCACCGAAGACCGGCAGGAAGGACTGACGGCGTTTCGGGAAAAACGCAAACCGGTCTACAAGGGGCGCTGAACCGATCAACGCCAAAACCGCCGGCTTGACGGATCGCCGGGCATGAAGTTTTCATTCATCAAGGAGGCAATATGACTGAATACGATTATTGGAAAATATTTCCGCGAATGCCTAAGAAAGTGACCCTGGGCGACATCACCGTCCGGGACGGCTTCCAGCAT
The DNA here is from genome assembly GCA_013041835.1 of Desulfatitalea sp. Lineage (GTDB taxonomy): Bacteria > Desulfobacterota > Desulfobacteria > Desulfobacterales > Desulfosarcinaceae > Desulfatitalea. The sequence goes on from JABDRH010000691.1 coordinate 1,216, forward strand.
CTTGAAAAATTCATTTCCACACGGGCCAAGATCTTCTATGCTGAAGAGATGATCTTCGCCGGCTGCCGCAACATCGAAGTGACCAACCTGGGCAACTCCTATCTCATGCCCCAATTCAGGGACGCCGAAGCAATTCTGGCCCATCTTCGCAGCGACCGGTTCACGGAGCGCTGCAGAAAGAAAGGTATCGCTCCCGAGGAGATCACCATCACCGCGGTGACCATCCGCGAGCCGTCGGTGAACCGGGCCATCGAACTAGCCAAGCGCGGCGTCGGCCCTGACCGCTGCCTGATGATGGTCTCCACCGAAGAAGAGCACCACTTTGCCAACTCAGGGCTTACCCTGCCGGAATACTGGCGGGAATGCGAGAGCGCCACCCGCAAATGCCGGGATGCCGGACTCCAGATGTGCGGCACGGTCAGTACGATCTGGGGCAGTCCCATTGCCGGGGCCACCGAGCTAAAGGACGCCGTGGAATTTACCAAACGCTGGCTGGAAATCGGGGCCACCGACATCGAACACGCCGACCACGACGGCAGCGCATCGGCACCGGAGGTCTACCGCTATTTTTCCATGATCCTGGACGCAATCCCCGATACCGGCTTGCACATCGCCCATTTTCATGAGACCAAGCGGGTGGCGGCGGCCTCGATCCTGGCGGCGCTGCAGGCCGGCATTTGCCACTTCGAAGGCACCCTGGGCGGCCTGGGAGGACAGCCGGCCAACTTCCTCGACGACTGCCCGGTGCCGGGAACGGGTGAATATTACTACGAGGATCACCGCTACGTGGGATTGACCTGTCTGGAAGACATGCTGGTGCAAATCGACGAAATGGGCATCGCACACGGCTACGATGTGGATCGGGTGTTGTGGTTGGGCCGCCAGTTGGAGCGCACCGTCGGTCATCGGCTGAGAAGCGAGGCCGTCATCAACGGGCGGACCCTCAAGGATGGGCACCCGAAGTTCGCCCGGCCGGGATTGAAGAAGCTGAAGGAGAAATTCGGGGAATCACCGGATCAAAAACTGCCTTCCGAGTGGTCGGAAAAGGCGCAGCTAACTTAACGGTATTGCCCGGAGGCCTTTTGACGCACGCTGAAAAACAAGGGATGAGGAGCATTACCATGGAAACAGACGCCAAAAAACCACACATCAATGTGGATTACTTCGAAGATCTGACCGGCCGGATCGACACCTCAAATGACACCGGCAGCCAGCCGGATGCAACCGGAGAAAATATCGGCCGGCGGATCAAATCCATACGCGAAGCCAAAGGCATCTCGCTGGAAGAGCTTTCACACATGACCGGCGTTGAGGTGGATTGGCTTGCCCGTATCGAAACCGGCGAGGTGCAGCCCCAACTGGGCACGGCCATCAGGCTGTCCAAGGCGCTGGACAGCACCTTCGGCCGCCTTGTGTCCGGCGGGGGCGAGAAACGCTATACCATCACCCGAAAAAGTGATCGCAAAGTCGTATCCCGGTCCACTTCGATGAAAGGTAAAAAGCAGGCGTACAGGTACCTGAGTCTGGCGCCGGAAGTGAAGGGACGTCACATGGAGTCCCTCATCGTACAGTTGGAGGAGGCACCGGACAGCGAACGTTCCATACACGACGGTGAAGAGTTCATCTACGTCCTCGAGGGGCGGGTGTCCCTGGACATCGGCGACGATCACTTCGCCCTGGAACCCGGCGACAGCGCCTATTACTTGTCCACGACGCCGCACCTGATCGCCGCGGCCCAGGGCCGGGCCACGATCCTGGCCGTGCTCTACAGTGGCTGACAGTCCGCAAGCGGACCGGACCACGCCATTTTTCCGCTACACTTGCGGGTCAAAGATAAAGCAAGGTGGTTTAATTATTTTATGCCGAGACCCTTTTGCCGTGATGCGGGAAATCCGTTCGGCTACCCGGTCATTGACGCGCCGGCATTGGACGCCGCCACCGTCTTGCCGTCGATGTGCTCTAAATAATAGAGGGTAGCCCCTACCGGCGCCCAGGAGAGCAAAGCGATATTCACAATCGGGATCAACAACGGCAGGCCGAAGCCCAGATGAAAGCCCAACCGGCTGCGTAAAAAAGCAAAACGCCGGGCAAAGGGTTCCAGACGGCGAGCCGGAACCAGATCGGTGTTGTCCCAGGCCAGAAAAAGGCCGACAACCGGGGGGGTGATGATGGTGAGCACCGGCCCCAGAGGCGTGAACCAGCCCAGGACGAGCAAAAGCAAGGAGATGGCAACGGGCAGCAGCGCCCGGGGGATCTCCTGGCGCAACAGGTTCAAAAAATACAAATGCCACGGCATGTTGCCGGTAGCGTGCACCTGGCCGGTGATGATACGTTCGGTGATTTGGGACATGACATCCATGATGACCACGGCAAACAGAATCTGAGCCAGCACAAAACCCACCAGGGCTGAAACACCCATCAACACCAACACGAGCAGCCACGACACCAGATGCCACAGCCAGAGGATCCACACCGATTCGGGCTTGTTCCACATGAGGTTGAGGATTTCCTGATAGTTCACCAGGATGATGGCCGCGGCCGCCACGGTGATCACTACCAGCATGATAAGCCGCACCAACCCCAGCATGAGCAGCTTGCCGTTGCGCACGCCCATCTTGAAGCCTTTGATATTGTAACCGATACCCTGGAGAATGCTCTTCATTGGCCTTTTCCTTAATATGAGTTGTGTTCAGTGAAAAGTGACTTATGGTAAGGGGTATTGGCCACGTACGCAATACTCTTTTAAGTCTGATTCGAACCGGTGTATTCAACCTTACATTCACCTGCTCAATGGGGGGCTTTAGGAACCTGACATGAAAGCATCTGATTTAATGGTCCGCTGCCTGGAGCGCGAGGGCATTGAGTACGTGTTCGGCGTACCGGGTGAAGAAAACGCCGATTTCCTGCTCTCTTTGGAGCAGTCGGACAAGATCCGTTTCATCCTGTGTCGACACGAGCAGGGGGCGGCCTTCATGGCCGGCGTGTACGGCCGGTTGACAGGCAATCCGGCCGCCAGCCTGAGCACCCTGGGGCCGGGCGCCACCAACCTGATCACCGGGGTGGCCGACGCCAACATGGACCGGGCGCCCATGCTGGTAATCACCGGCCAGGGGGACTCCAGGCGGCTTCATAAAGAGTCTCACCAAATCATGGACGTGGTGGCCATGTAC
>JABDRH010000693.1 GCA_013041835.1 Desulfatitalea sp.
GTACATGCCGGTCCGTTCGCCAACATTGCCGTGGGTCAGTCTTCCATTATCGCCGACCGGGTCGGACTGAAGCTGTTTGATTACCATGTAACCGAGTCCGGCTTTGCCGCCGATATCGGTTTCGAGAAGTTCTGGAACGTCAAGTGCCGCTTCTCCGGGCTCAAACCCCACGTATCCGTTCTGACTTCCACCATTCGCGCGCTGAAGATGCACGGCGGCGGGCCAAAGGTCGTGGCCGGTAAAGCCCTTGACGAAGCCTACACCAAGGAGAACCTGGCGCTGGTGGAAAATGGCGTGGAAAACATGGTGCACATGATCAGCGTGATCCGCAAGGCCGGCATCAATCCCGTGGTGTGCGTCAACCGTTTCTACACCGACACCGACGCCGAAGTGGCCATCGTCAAGAAGGCCGCCGAGGCTGCCGGCGCCCGCTGCGCCGAGTCCAAGCACTGGGAAAAGGGCGGCGAGGGTGCCCTGGAGTTCGCCGATGCCGTCATCGATGCCTGCGAAGAGGGCAACGACTTTGATTTCCTCTATCCACTGAAGATGAAGCTGCGCGACCGCGTGAATGTCATTGCCAAGGAAGTCTACGGCGCCGACGGTGTGGATTGGTCTCCCGAAGCGACCGCCAAGGCTGAAATGCTGGAAAACGATCCCAAGTACGCCGACTTTGCCACCATGATGGTCAAGACCCATCTGTCCCTGAGCCACGATCCGGTGAAAAAGGGTGTGCCCAAGGGCTGGCGTCTGCCCATCCGCGACGTACTCATTTATTCGGGCGCCAAGTTCCTGTGCCCCTGCGCCGGCACCATCAGCTTGATGCCAGGCACCGGCTCCAACCCGGCCTTCCGACGGATCGACGTCGATCCGGAAACCGGCAAGGTGAGCGGCTTGTTCTAAAGTCGAACATACCTATGTGTCATTCAACGCCCGGGCCCCGGCCTGGGCGTTTTTTTGTATTCTTTTTTAGTCTTCTGGATTCAGCAAACTGTAATTTCAATCGCAATAAACAATCTCTTGTGCTTCCTTGGTAATTGTATGCAGGTTTTTGCCTTCAATTTCCAATTCGATGCCGAACTTGCGTTGGATCATTCTTTTGATTCGGTCGGGGCCCAATTTGTATATGCCGAAGTCAAGTCCATGTTCAAGGTCTGAGCTGGATTGATTAAAGGCTTGTACGCACGCTTTCCAAGCGGCAAAACCTTCCGGTGTTTCGGCAAGCAACGTCAGGCGACGATCATGCGTGGCAGTCTCAATCCGGACCCATTCTTTATCGAATAAAATTTTCACTATTTTCGAGATGTTCGATTTTTCGAACAGGAGCGTTTCGCCAATCGCTTTTTGACTGATCGGTCCATGCCAGACAATTTCGTTCAAAACGCTAAATTTTTGTTGTTTCATACCAAATTGGTGACAAACCGGATTCATTTCTCTTTGAAGAAACTGACCCCATTTCAATAGTTCCTGAACGATCTGTGTCCCATTTTCAGTGGATGACGGGTTTTTTCCATTCTTGTTGGCGGATTGAGGTACCTTCCCTTCTTGACATCGTGGTGCGTTGCGTCTAAAAAAATACAATTGTCCTCATTAAAAAGCGCAATCTGACTGAATCCGCTGTGCTCAACCTGTCAATGGTTTTCTCAAAAGCGTACGCCACATTAGGGCTGTCCCGTAAACCATCTCCAAAGGCAAACTCGGCTTTCCGGCGACGGCTACAGGTCAAATCCGGCACTTGCCCGTCCGAAAGGATGCTCATGCCGCATTCTACGGCGGCGACAACCAAGGAGGCAGTGGTATGGCAAAAGAAAAAATCGGGATCGCATGTCAGGGAGGCGGCAGCCAGACGGCTTTCACGGCAGGTGTGTTATCCGCGCTGTTGAGGAACAAGGTGCATGAAACCAAACAGATCGTCAGTTTGAGCGGTACCTCGGGCGGTGCGGTCTGCGCAACGCTGGCATGGTATGCGCTGTTAAAAGCGGCCAAAAAAGATTCAACCCCCATTGAACAAGGCCTGGTGTCTTTTTGGCAGGATAACTCGACCAAGAATCTGGTCGAAACGTTTCTGAATGATTCGTTGATCCAATACATTCAACTTGTGGACAACGGGTTTTTGCCGGAATGGAAATCGAGTCCCTACTCTGCCTACCGCCAGACAATGGCAGCGACGCTCCAATGGATCATGCCACAGTTTTATGACTTCAAGGGGCTTCTGGAAAAGCACATCGATTTTGATGAACTGCCTCGATTAATTGATCGGACCAAAAGCCCGGTGCTGATTCTGGGGGCTGCAGACGTGGTGAACGGCAAATTTGAGAAATTCAACTCGCATGATGACGGCATACAGGTTGAAAAAATCCTTGCATCCGCGGCCGTCCCTTCAATCATGCAGGCTGTTCAAGTCGGCGACAATGCTTATTGGGACGGGCTCTTTTCCGACAATCCGCCTACAGATGAGCTGGTGGATGACAAACTCGTGGGAAAGCACCGTTTGCCGGACCAGCTTTGGGTGATCCAGATTAATCCCAAACAACGCGATGACGTCCCGCGCTCATCGGAGGATATTATCGACCGCCGCAACGAAATGATTGGCAATGAATCCTTGTATCAAGACCTCAGGCACATCTGCCTGGTCAACAAATTATTAGAACGTAAGGCCATTCATGCAGCGTACATCCAGGAACACAACCTGAAACAGGTGGAAATCTTTATCATTCAAATGTCAAAACCATTGCAGCAAAAACTGGATTACGCATCCAAACTGGACCGCAATCACCGATTCATCGAACACCTGTTCAGCGACGGCATTCAACAAGGCGAGGCGTTTTTACAAGCACCCGACACCATGCGTTTTGATCCCGCTACGCTTTAGGGTTCGCGCAAAAATACATTTATATTTTTTAGGTGTTGAGGCGCATGAAAATGTGAAGTTATTTTATGC
>JABDRH010000155.1 GCA_013041835.1 Desulfatitalea sp.
CGGTTCGTTTCGGCTATGGCGAAAAGGTGCAACAATTGATTCGCAAGGCCGGATTCAATGTGGGCCGGGGAAAAGATTTGTTCAATCTGTCCATTCGGGTGGGAAAGGACCTTATCGTGCCTGACGCCCGAAACGACGACAAGCGCCAACTGCTTCCCCAATGGTACTTCGACATGCTCGATGCCCCGGCCTTTATCTTTTTGCCCATCATGGTCCAAAAGGTTTGTATCGGTGCTTTCTATGCCGATCGTAATCAAAGCGGACCGCCCCTCCGTGAATCCGAACACAATCATTTGAGCATGCTGCGCAACCAATTGGTATTGGCCATAAAATATCGCCAGAGCCGCCGTTAGGGGGGGCGCTCATAGGGCGATTCCGCAGGCCAATAAAAGTGTTGTGTTGGGGCAAGCGATTTCTTTGGGCATCAAGGTCGTCAAAACGTGACCAATGTCACTGACAAATCCCAAAGCTCCTGTCATCTTCCAATCAACATCTCATTTGTCGAGTACATTTAAAGCGAATGTCTGAACAAAATGGATGCGTGATAATGATTCTTGTCTTCTATATCACAAGAAAGGGGGTGGTCAATCCTATCATCAGCCTATGGGCTGCGGAAGGTGCCATGAAACGTTATCGGGGGGCGGCCTGGATAATGCCTTCGCGTTTTGTGAAGCCAGCATCAGCATTTGAAGTTCTTGTGAACGCATAAGGTAGTGCGGAAGTACGACGAGTACGCTGAAAATCGGGCCTGCTCAAACAAAAATGCAAACCGGCTATCGTGCAATAGCCAATCAAAGGGGGTAAAGATGCTTACAACAAAAGCTAAATGTTTCGCCATAGCCTTTTTTTTGCTGGCTGCTATTTGTTTAAACGTCCAAGCATATGAATGGACGGGTTGGACTTCTGAGGAAAATGAGCCCAGGACCTGCGATTTCGATAAGGCTCAATCCGGGTTTGGATGCTCTGGAAGCTATTGTGACAATGTGAAATTAGAGTGTCACAATCCGGGCATTACGAATATCACCGATCGTTTCTGGGCAGCTCAAATATCGGAAGAAAATGGTGGGATCCGTTTATGCCCGTGGGGCAGGTTTGTGACGGGCATATCTGCATCCGGAAAGTACGCGGATAACATTTCCTTGGAGTGTTCATCGGCGTCCGGCGTCACTTGGAAGCAGTGTTACTGGACGGGTTGGAAGTCCGAAGAATCAGGTGGAACAATTCTTTTTCCGGGTGGGTATTACAGTGCTGGCGTTCAGTGCAGCGGAAAATACTGCGACAATAAAAGATTCTATATCTGTAGAGCGAAGTGATTGTCGTATGCGATTCGAGTCATGACGGGACAACAATCCACACGGGTATATTCCAGGCAGTAGCCGTAGACAAAAACAGTGGGCGGCTACGACTACTGCCGCTTCTTTGAATTGCAGAGCACAAGGGGGGTTTTATGAAGAAAAAAGTCGGATTGATTTTTTTAATTGGTGTTGTAATGTGTGTTTTGTATTCAATCGCGAAAGATGAGCCCTGTCAACAAATAGCGAAACAGAGCGGATTTAGAGGCAAAATCACGCAACCGGTTTCGCTGCCCAACACCAAAGAAATTTTTGAACAGAAAAGGCCGCCTAAAGAAGAATTTGTTGTCGCGGATGAAAGCAAATGGCTGCAGCAACATGAGGAATTGGTGATGACACCACCGGATGAAGATGAAATACAACTGGAAGACAGCTTGCCTCATGAATTGCCGGGACGTGACGCGTTGCCAGTTGAACAAGTACCCACATGGATTGAAAATGCGCAGGAACCGTATCCTGTTGATATTCTGGAAATTGAATTGACCGACAGTCTGCTTGGCTACGATATATCGGATGAGCAAATCGACACCATATTTGACAAGATTCGTGGCGGTGAAGATACACCCCTTGGTGCCACGGGTACGGAGGCTGATGCGCAATTGTACAAAGACCGGCTGGGCGCCGTCATTAATCTTATGCGTGAAGCGGATCTGGATTCCCAGCAATTAACGGCAGCCATTAACGATATCTTTCGGCAAACAAATTATCAGCAATAGCTGATCATGGTCAATCCGCCGCCCGGGCGATGCGGCGCAGCGCAGCCTCGTTTTTTGCGCCCAACCAACGCTCTGTGAAGTGGGCGCCTTGTACGATTTTAGCGATGGCCGACAACGCGTAGAGATGATAGTCTCGCTCGTCAAGCGTGCCCACCAGGACGAAAACCGCTTGCACCCTGGGTGCCAGCTCCGAGAAGTGGATGCCGGCCTTGCAGCGCGCCAGCAGGATGGTAAAGGCCCGTTGGCCGTCAATGATAATGTGCGGAATGGCCAGATCAGGCCGCAAGGCGGTACTGCTTTCCCTTTCCCGGGCCACCAGGGAATCATACAGGGTCTGTTCGGGTATTGATATCTTTTCGGACAGGGTTCGGGCTGCGATGTGGAAAAAGTCGTTCGCGCTCAGGGGGGCCGGCAAGTCCAATACCGTGCTGTCGGCGATGAGTTGACGAAACCGCTCGGCTCTGCCGTCGTGATCTTCATGGATGATCTCATGGACTTCGTTTTCCAGGGTGCGCGATGCGATTCGTCGTGAGGTGGCCCGCTCCACGAGGTGGACCAGGGCATACTCGCGGTCTTCGCCGAACTGGAGCATCATTTGCTCCAGGCTCGGACGCGAGCCGACCACCGATAACCAGTCCCCTATGCGAAGCCGCGTAAATCCACCGCATACCACTAACTGGTCCTGACGACGTACGGAAATAATGTGCAAATCCAGGGGCAGGTTCAAATCCCGGATGGGGGTACCGTCCAGGTCGGCGTTGCGAAGCTCGAACTCGATGATATCCCGTCCCTTTTCCATGCCCAGCAACAAAGAAGCCGTTGACGGCGAACGCACGAATTGGTCCAGCAGGTTGATGATGGCCGTGGAAGGCTCCACCACCAATGCGCCGGTCTCATGAAAGCGCCGGAGCAGCGCGCGTTGGTTGAGGCGAACGATGACGTTGCCGATACCGAAATGGTTTCGGGCCCATTGGCAGATCAGGTAATTGTCTTCATCATCGAGCATGGCCACGACGGCATCGGCCTGATCCACGCCGAGGCGTTTCATGGCCGCCAGATTCAAATTGGGTATGGCGCAGATTTCAAGCTCCGCGTCATCGCCAAGCCGCTCGATGGCCTGAGCCTGCCGGGTGGCGATGCGTACCTGCCACCCATTGGTTTGCAGCAGGCGCGCCAGGGCCAAAGAATCGCTTTCCAACCCGAAAATCACAGCGTCATGAATGGAGTCGTCACCCTGGCCGGCGCCTTTGGGCCGCGCTTCCCCGGCCAGGTGCAAAGCCCATTTGAAAAGGGGAGGACCGGCGATCTGGTTCAGCACGATCACGGATATCATCACCGTGGCAAAGGTGCTTCCCCAGGCCGGAAACTCCACGGCCACCTCCTTGGCCAGTCCCAACCCGACCCCGGCCTGAGTCACGTAGCCCATCCAGGCGATGCGGCTGCGCCGCGGGGGCTCTCCGGCCAACGTGCTGCCGCCGGAAGCGCCGATATAGATAGCGACAATACGGACGGCAAACAGCGCCAAGGCCAGGGGCCAGGTAAGAGCCAGCACATCCAGTTCCAGCGCGGCACCCGTCAGGGTAAAAAAGGCCACATAGATAAAAGGGGCCACATCATGCAGCACCTTCATCAACTCAGTGCGGTACCGGCTTGTGTTCACCGTCAGAAATCCGGCCAGCATGCAGATCAACAGGGGCTCGAGCAGTATCTCGACCCCGAGCCGGTGGTGGGTGTAGTGACGCACCACCGTCGACAGAAGAAAGACCGCATAGCCGGCAGCGAGCACCAGGATGGTTTTCATGCGCCGGATCAACCGGCGGGCGAGGATAAACTGCAAAGCGCCGGCCAGCAACCAGGCGAGCACCAGGGCGCTGAGCAGTTCCGCCAGGAGAATGAGGACAAAACGCAGATCGAAGTGCTCGCCGGCCAGTACTGTGCCGGCCAAAGCGGCGCAAATACTGAAAATGGTGATCACCACCGCGTCCATGAACACGGTGACGCCTAAAACCGTGCGGGTAAAAGGCCCCTTGGCCCGCAGTTCGTTCACCACGGCGATGGCTGAGGAAGGTGAACGGGCTACCAGGATGGCGCCGGCCAACAACGCCACGGCGGATCGATGGACGATGGGCATGTCGCGTATCATGGGGATGAATGGCGATAAAAGAAAGAAGGCCGTGCTGCCCAGGGAAAAAGTAACCACCACCAGACCGGCGGTGGTATATTGAATGCTACGTAATCGGTTGCGTAACTGGCGTAGGAACAGTTCACCGCCTGCCGCAAAGGCGATGAATGCCAACGCAATTTCATCCACGATACGCAGCCGCTCAGGCGCGCCGACCGGGATAAGGCCCAACACGTGTGGCCCGGCCACGATGCCGGTCAGCAAAAAGCCGCTGATCAGGGGCATCTTCAATCGGCTGAGAAAGATACCGATCTGCCGGGCGGCCGGCAAGGTGATCAGAAATCCGGCCACCAGGGAAAGCAAAGCGATTATTTGAGTCAATGGTAAGCTCCGCAACTTGCCGCTTTCATTTCCATAGAAATGAAAGTGAAGGTGACCGATGCTTAGGGTTCGCGCAAAAATTAATTTACATTTTTAGGTGTTGAGGCGCTCACTCGGAAACGCACAAAAATTAGAGAATATCGAGATATTCTGTATTTTTGTAACATAATCGGGTGAGATGGATCGGCACATGAAAATGTGCAGTTATTTTTGCGCGAGCCCTTAGGCCCTAATCCATTTTTTCAGCGCAGTGCACGCAGTAGTCGGTTTCGGGCATGATCATCAGGCGCTGATGGGGAATCGGTTCCTCACACATTTGGCAATAGCCGAAATCAGATTCGTAGAGCCGTGTTAAGGTCAACTCCAGCCGAACCAGACGATTTTCGCAGGTATGCAAAGCGGCCGCATGAATACTTTTGTTGTTCATGGCCGCCACCCGCGTGAGGCGACCGATGGCATTGTCCGGGGCTACCGGCCTGGTGTTCAAGGCAAACGCCTGAATATCGCGCTTGAGCGCCTTGATTTGCCGGGTGATATGTATTCGAAAAGCCTCTTTTTGGTCGTTGTCCAATGGCCTAACCCTTCCTGTTTGAGATCTTATCACCAACAGCATCAATAATATTGTGGCATCGATCTGCGTACAAGGAAAATGTGCAGGCGCATTATTGTCACGCGCTGAAAAAGACAGGCTTTCGAGCCTCTCCCGAAATATCTTGATCGAGCCGTCACCGCAGCGTCGCCGCATACCGTCTGGACCTTGGGCTTGTCACCGGTGCGGCCGAGCGCAAAGTTCCGACCTTGGCATAAAATGGTTGATTTTTCAAATAGATATGATTAAAAGAATCTATTCATGCGGAAAGCCATTCTTGAAAGCTGGGTAAAGTATATCGATCTTGAAAGCCTGGAACAGGCAAAGTTCGATCCGGAAAAGACCAACACCAAGCAGTTCTGCGACCTGTTGGTAACAGATGACGACATCGATACGGTAACCATTTCGTTCTCCGACCATCCCGACTTGTTTGCGGTCCTGAAAGAACAGTTCCCCATTCCCCAAAACCCCCAGGAGCAGGATCCAAAACCGCTTTTTCTCTTTTTCCCTTTGATCGAATTGGCTGAAAACAATATGGAACTACGGCCCGCTGACTTGAATAAAATAGCAGAAAAAGCGGAAATCGTGGCCGGCAAGGCTGAAAATTCGGGGACAATGTTGCTCCGCGTCGCGGATTTGAAGGGACAACTTGCCCCGTTTGAGTCTCCGGACTTTTTAGAATACTACCGTCTCAATACCGTGGCACAACAACGGGCGGTCTATGAGTTAAGCTTTAAATTTCTGAATTTGGAAATGGTCCGTCGCAAAACAGAGATAATCGATGTGCTCCGGGACTGGCAGGATATCCTGAATGCGACGAAATCAGTGTTTCAGCCTATCACCGGGCTGCCGGCTGTAAGACAGGTCATTTTAGCGATATTGGGGAGGGGATCGTACTCGATGAGCATAGACGGTGCCAGCCCGATATTGCCAACCTGTTTGTTAAACTGGCCAAGCATCTGTTTATTACCTGTGGCAATTTCCAGAAGCTTTTTGGAGCCGGAGATTATCTGCGGACCCTCTGCGAATATAGCCGGGAATACGGCTACCTTCTAGACGGCACACCAGACGATCATATGGTGGAGCGTGCCGGCACCGAGTATCTTGACACCTGCAATCATGTCCCATACCTGAGCGAAACCTTGCAGGATGCCGAAAAAGAGGTTGTCATCATCTCACCATGGTTGCGATACGACGAATACCTTGCAAACAACAACAGGAGGCTTTGCGCCGAATAGCGATTCGCAGAGAATCTTCAGTTGTGGTGCGAGATAGAAAGGTTATTGAGCAATTGCTCAATGGGCTGATTTGATCTATTGGGCTGGATAGATGCGATGCGAATTCCATTGATCCAAGTTATCAGGCGGCCCAACCATTGTTCCATCGGACTTGCGGGGCCACGCCCCAACAGGGGTGCGTGCGTTGAATCCATTACACAAGGAGAGAACCAAAATGACCATCGAAATGCAACTCGAACAAATCGCCAAAGATGTTTATGCTTGCTTGCAACCGGTTCAAGGAATGGGTAACAGCAACTCCGGACTCATCAATGCCGGCAAGGGCCTGGTGATAGACACGTTCTGGGATCTACCCCATACTCAAAAAATGATCGATCTTTTTGCAAGCGTACGTCCGGAACCGGTTCAGCAGGTAGTCAACACCCATGAAAACGGAGATCACTTTTGGGGCAACCAATTGTTTGAAGGGGCTCAGATTATTGCCAGCCAGGCCTGCGCCGATGCCATGGGGGTCAATGAAACCCCGGAGATGATGCAGATGGTCAAATCCATGGTCGACAATCCCGACCCGGTCATGGCCAGCCTTGCCAGGAATCTGGCGGACTGGGATTTTACCGACATCCGCATCACCAAGCCCACAAAGACATTCAATGAGACGTTGACCCTTGACCTGGATGATTTCGAGGCCCATCTCTTCATGGTCGGTCCGGCCCATACGACGGGGGATGTCATCGTCCACATCCCCGAACGCAATGTGGTTTTTGCAGGCGATGTTCTTTTCAGGCTATGCACCCCCCTTGGCTGGCAGGGCAGTTATGAAAACTGGTTTGCCGCTTTGGACCGCATTGTTGCATTATCCCCTGAAGTGATCGTGCCCGGACACGGACCGCTATGCGG
>JABDRH010000004.1 GCA_013041835.1 Desulfatitalea sp.
CCCATCAACAGGTGGTGGTGGAAGTCACTTCCCGGAAAGGCGGCTGCCGTGTTAGCCTTTCGGGAAAAGCAAATAAAAACAGCGTGGGGCTGCAGATAAAGCTGGACCGTTTATCAGAAAAGCTGAGCTCGGCCGGGACGCTGCCAAGGTGATCTGCAATGGCTTATAATTCATGGATTCTTTCGGCGGTTACGTTCATCTACGGTTTTGCCGGCGTTTTGTATATCGCCGCATGGATTTTTCGCGAGGAGCGGCCGGCCGGGCTGGCCACCTGGGTGGCCTGGATCGCCTTGGCCGGCAATACGGCGGGCATCCTCCTGCGCTGGGTGGAGTCATATCAACTGGGAGAAGGTCTGGGGCATGCGCCTTTTTCCAATATGTACGAGTCATTGGTTTTTTTTGCATGGACCATCGGTGTCATTTTCCTTGTGGTGGAGCGGCGCTATCGCAATTGGACCATCGGCGCCGTGGCCGCCCCCCTGGCCTGCCTGGCCATGGCCTATGCCTCGCTCTCGCCGGATAAAAGCATTCAACCATTAATTCCGGCGCTGCAAAGCAACTGGTTGATCGCCCATGTCATTACCTGTTTCCTGGGCTATGCCGCCTTTGCCGTTGCATTCGCTGTCAGCATTTTATTTCTGATGCGATCCAAAACGGACGCTCCTGCAAATGCCGATAGACGGATTGATATTCCCTCCGCCGCCGTTTTGGATGAATTGACCCATCAATTGGTGATGTTTGGTTTTCTTTTTCTGACGGCCGGCATCATCACCGGCGCCGTGTGGGCCAAGCAAGCCTGGACGCGCTATTGGAGCTGGGATCCCAAGGAAACCTGGTCCCTTATCACCTGGTTTATCTACGCCGCGCTGCTGCACTTTCGAATGATGCGCGGATGGCGCGGCAGACGCATCGCCATCCTATCCATTATCGGATTCGGCGCCGTGCTTTTTACCTACTTCGGCGTCAGTTTTCTGCTGGCCGGCCTGCACAGCTATGGTGCAGGCACTTAGGGCTCGGTCTACTCGACTGAACCCTTAATGAATTGGACTTGACAAAAAACAGACGGCTGGATAGTAGAAGGCCTTTCGTTCAGCTTTCCCGGAAAGGGTTGGCAGGCGTTGAAGCGCCCCCCCCCCTGCGTGATACACATTTCGGGCAGATTGCCCGTTTGCCATATGCGGGGGGCAGGGTGATTGCCTGCAACCGGCGGGTCGGCGTTCGATAAGGAAGAGTGCCTTGGTATAACCTTCAGCATGACCACAACAAGTCGCAGACGGAGTGCCCATGAGCCGCAGTGATGACGCCCAGGCCAAGGAAATTGAGGGCGATGCCCACCCAGCCGCACCGCCCAAGGCGAACGGCGCTGTTTCCTACATCATCCTTTTCTTTATCATCGGGTTTGCCCTGAGTGTGGCGTTCGGCTGGGGCCTTTTTCCCCGATTGCTTTACAGCCAGAAAAATCAGCCGGTCGATTTTAACCACAAATTACATGTGGCATTGGTGGATGATGGTTGCCAAAGCTGCCATTTTTTTCGTCCGGACGGTACATTCGCCGGATCACCGCGCATGGCCCAATGCATCGATTGCCACAGCGAGATGCAGGGCCAAAGCGAAAATGAAGCCATCTTCTTCGAGCAATACGTGCTTAAAGGGCACGAAGTGCCCTGGCGGGTATATGCCCGTCAGCCCGATTGCGTCTTTTTTTCCCATTCGGCTCATGTTTACGGCGCCAAACTGGATTGTGTGACGTGCCACGGCCGCACGGGCGATTCGGAGCGCCTGCGGCCCTACGAGGAAAACCTTATTTCCGGATACAGCCGGGACATCTGGGGGCACAATATCGCCGGTTTCAAGCAAAACACCTGGGACCGCATGAAGATGGACGATTGCGCCGAGTGCCATGCGCGCCACGACACACTGCATGACTCGAGTGTGCAGACCGGCCGCGATGCCTGTTTCGTTTGCCATAAGTAGGCCCTCGCGTCCGCCCTGCGCGCAGCGACGGATTGAAAACAAGACTATCCCAACCCGTAATGATGGATGATATAGGCCGAGGTAACCCAATGAAACTGTCCAGAAGATGCTTCTTATCATTTTCCATCGGAGGCGCCGCCGGCACGGCCCTCACGCCGTTGCCGTGGAAAATCGCCGATGACCTATCCATCTGGTCCCAGAACTGGCCCTGGACCCCGGTGCCGGCCGATGGTGCTTACCAGTACGTGGATACCACCTGCACCCTTTGTCCCGGCCATTGCGGCATTCGCGTGCGCAAGGTGGACGGCCGCGCCGTCAAAATTGAAAGCAGGGAGGCGGCCGCCATGAATGCCCATGGCGGCATCTGCCTGCTCGGACTATCCGGGCTGCAGTTGCTGTACGGGCCCACCCGCATTCCCGGCCCCATGAAACGCAATGGACAAAGGGGTCAGGGAAACTTTGCACCCGTCACGTGGCGCGAGGCCATTGAGGACCTGACGGCCAAGCTGGCCGATATTCGTGAGCAGGGCAAACCCCAAAGCCTGGCCTGCCTGGCGCCGGAAGGTGACGGCACCGTTTCCCGGCTGATGCAGCGTTTTGCCGCGGCATACGGGACTCCCAACTTAATGACCATGCCCTCGATGGCCGATGGTTACCGTGCGGCCCTGCGTCTGACCCAGGGCATCGACGGCCACGTGGGACTGGATGTGGAGAACTGTGACCTGCTGCTCAGCTTCGGCAGCGCACTATTGGAGGGGTACGG
Source organism: Desulfatitalea sp. (assembly GCA_013041835.1). Taxonomy (GTDB): domain Bacteria; phylum Desulfobacterota; class Desulfobacteria; order Desulfobacterales; family Desulfosarcinaceae; genus Desulfatitalea. The sequence continues at coordinate 2,738 of JABDRH010000004.1, forward strand.
TTCCGCACCGCGCATGATGCGGGCCGTGAACCGCATCAAAGCGCAACACGGAAAACTGCTGCAGGTAGAGCCCCGCTTGTCCAAGACGGCGGCCAAGGCCGACCTCTGGTTGGCGGCCAAACCCGGTACGGAAGCGGATCTGGCCCTGGCCATGGCCCATGTCATCATCACCCGCCAGCGTTATGACGAAGGTTTCGCGGCGGACCATATTGAAGGATTCGCCGACTTCGCCGCTATGGTCCGGCGCGGCTATGCGCCCAAGGCCGTGGCCAAAACCACGGGCGTGGATGCCCGGAAGATCGTTGAAGCGGCGCTGGCCTTCTCGGACGCCAAGCGCCCCTTGGCCGTCTGGGGCCGGGGCAAGGGACAGATGGCGGGCAGCCTTAAAGAGGTTCTGGCCGTCAACAGCCTCAACGCCCTGATGGGCCGTATCAACCGGCCGGGCGGCATGCTCGGCATCCCTGCCTATGACTACATCCGATGGCCCGAGGCCGGCCGGGACGGCATCGCCGCCGCAGGCTTGCAAAGCGGACGCGCGGATGGCGGCGGCACGCCGCGCTACCCGCATGCCGGCCAGCTCGTGCATCGTTTCATCGATCGGGTGCAGGCCGGCAAAAGCCAAATCCAGGCCCTGCTGGTCGGTGAGTGCAATCCGTGTTACCACCTTGCCCATACGGAGCAGGTCAAGGCTGCCATGGACGCCATCCCATATATCGTCAGCTTTTCCTCCTTTTGGGATGAAACGGCCCTGCAAGCCGATTTGGTGCTCCCCAGCCACCTTTACCTGGAACGTTATGAAGACATTCCCTTGACCACGGGGGCCTCCCGTCCCTTGGTGGGCCTGTGCCGTCCGGTGGTCGACCCGCTGCTGGATACCCAACATCCGGGCGACACCCTCATTCAGATCGCCCACGGGCTGAAAGGCAGCGTGGCCGAGGCATTCCCATGGACCGGCTACACCGATTGCCTGAAGCAGTCCCTGTCCGGTCACTGGGCAAAAATGATCGCCAAGGGCGCCTGGATGGCGGATAACGCCCCCGTGGCCGATTGGGATAGGGCCTTCAACACGCCGACGGGCAAGTTGGTCCTCATGAACGCCGAACTGGCGCAGGTTTACCGCGCCAAAGCGGCTGCGCCACAAGGCGATGCGGAACGTTACCCGCTGCAGTTGATCCCCTACGACACCATCCGGCTCTCCAGCCGTTATGGGGGCAGCCCCCCCTTCATGGTCAAGACGGTTTCCGATCGGGTATTGAAAGGCCAGGACGGCTTCGTGCAGATCAATCCGGACACCGCGGGCCGGCTCGGCTTTGCTGAAGGCGACCGCGCCCTGTTGGCCACGCCCCTCGGACAGGCGCCGGTGCGCATCCACCTGGACGCAGGCACCATGCCCGACGTGGTGGCCATGCCCAACGGTTTGGGCCATACGACCGACGACCCCTTTCTGGCCGGCAAAGGGGTGAACCCCAACCGGCTCATCGGCACAGTGGAGGATCCGGCTTCGGGGATGAATATGGCCTGGGGCATCCGGGCCAAATTGATCCGGGCTTAATTTGTTGAAATGAGGTTCTGATGAAACAGACGCAGACGCACGACGCACATCAACCCAAACGCTACGGCATGGCCATCGACCTGGACAAGTGCACGGGATGCGGCTCTTGCATGGTGGCATGCTTTGCCGAGAACAATGTGCCCTTCAACGCGGACGAAACCGATAAGCGGCGGAGCATCACCTGGATGAAGGTGTATCAAATCTCCAACGGCAAGCCGTTTCCCGATACCCAAGTGGCCTTTATCCCACGGCCTTGCCAGCATTGCGCCGGCAAACACGAAGGGCATTCGCCCTGCGTGTCGGTCTGCCCGGCCACGGCCACCGATTACAGCGACCACACCGGCATCGTCAGCCAGATCTACACGCGCTGCTTCGGCTGCCGCTACTGCATGGCGGCCTGTCCGTACCATGCGCGTTATTTCAACTGGTGGGACCCGGTCTGGCCCAAGGGCATGGAGCGTTACCTGAGCCCCAACGTGTCGCCGCGCATGCGCGGCGTGGTCGAAAAGTGCAGCTTCTGTTACCATCGCTACCAACTGGCCCGGGACAAAACCCATGCCGAGGGTAAACGGCCCCTAAAAGAAGACGAATACCAAACCGCCTGCACCCAGGCTTGCCCGGCCGGGGCCATCGTGTTCGGTGATTTGAATGACCCCGCCCACCTGGTGCACCGGATCG
>JABDRH010000006.1 GCA_013041835.1 Desulfatitalea sp.
CCCCCCCCCCCCCTTCGGTTGATCCTTGTAAGAACAAAAACCATCTATCGATAAGATACTATCATTGTGTTAATATGCGAAAAATGAGTGACTGGAAATTCGGCGAAACGGCACGCTAATATGGGAAATAGGGTTTAAAAAGGAAGAAATTGAAGCCTATGTTCAGAGTATAGAGTTCGGAATTAAAACTTTGCCTGCATGACAGGGAGAAAGTCCGTTTAAGTGCTAACAAACTCTTCCAGCGGATCGCAAAAAGCCGCGCCCGCTGAAGAGCACGCTGGGTGTATGGAGAAATTATGAATTTGATACGGCTGTTCTTGATGCTTGTTTTTCTCCTACCGACTTCTGTTCTGGCAAGTATCACCGAAGGTGGAACAGGTATGATCTTCGGTTCGGATCACGCTTTCTGTTTCACTGCACCTGCGGGGTGGGTCTTGGATAATCAACGCGGTCGAAACCATGATAAAGTCTTCACGTTTCTGGGATTTGAGTTTTATTGGCTTAAAGATCGACCCGGCATTCCTGCCACAACAGTGGTCGCACAATATACAACTTTAAGCAGGGAAAATTGAAATGAATGTTCAAGATGCAAACCTTGCCGATATTCCGGTTTTGGCGAACCACCACTTACAGATGTTTGAAGAAATCTGGGAACAAAAAGGCCTTAGAATAGAATCTTCCAGAGCCAAAGAACTTGAATTTGCCTACATTGAAAAAATGACTATACAAATACCAGAAGGCGTGTGCAAGGCTTGGGTTATAAAAGATGGCGACCAGATTATTGCCAGTGGCGCTATCACAATCGCCAGTTTTGTTCCCGTTCCATCCGATGTGAGTCATAACGTTGCGTATTTGCATAGCATTTACACGGAAAAAAACCATCGGCAGAAAAAATGTGCAACGAAGATAGTTGATAGAGCAATTCAATATTGCCAGGAGAACGGTATTGGTCGCATACTTCTCAATACGAGTGAAGCCGGGAAGCCAATGTATGAAAAAGCAGGTTTTGTATCTTCGCCAGAGACAATGCGACTATTCATTAATAAAAAAGCCACATAGCAAGGCCGGTGCACTATTTGAAGCGTATACACGGAATCTTGCGAACCGTAGGGGGGCTCAACACCTAAAAAAATAGTAAGGGGGCATTCAATGAAAAAAGAAAGAGATATTGAAAAGTCGTACCCGAAAAATGATTTTGTTGCAAAGTTGAGAAGGCTTGCCGATTCAATTGAGGGTGGTAAAAGATTTGAGATTCAAATAGCAGGTGAACGAATTTATGTTCCTTTAAGGGCGGAATTTAATATTGAGCATGAAAGAGAAGGCGGTGAAGAAGAAATAGAATTCCAAATTAAATGGAGGAATGAATAACAGAATGAAATTTTCCGGCTCATAAACAAACGTTGGTTTATTCATCGAATGGATAACCTTCTATGTACTTTCATATCGGAAAGGAAACAAAAAGATGTCTAACAAGATTGCTTTTATTCAGGGTAGCCCACGTAAAAATGGGAACACGCGTGCGATTACAGCCATCGCCATAGCGTCAGCAAAAGAAGAGGGAGCCAAAGTGACTGAGATTGATGTCACAAATCTTAATTTCAAGGAACCTGGATGTGTCGGTTGTCAAAAATGTCAACAATCGCAGGAATATGTATGTGCTTTTAACGACGACATTGCAAAAAGTGTCGCGACTCTTCCTGATTACAACGTCATTGTTCTGGCTACGCCTCTTTATTGGTGGAGCTATTCAGCGCAACTTAAAATTTACATCGATCGTATGTATTCATTGTCCAAGATATCTGATCTAGAAAATTATCAATCCCTGCTTGCTGGAAAGACATTGGCGCTTCTTGCTACGGCAGGGGGGCCTTTCGAAGATAATCTGGAGCTTTTGGAATATCAGTGGAAAAAACCTGCAAATATGTTGGGATGTTTGTTTGTTTCATGTCTTTTCCCAGACACCACCCAAGAGGCAGGTATGCTTGTCGGTGATCCATCCGCCGTGGAAAAAGCTAAGGCGTTTGGACGGTCATTAGCTTTGACGTAAACATCAATGATACAAGGGAATTAAAAATGCGGACGATTGGTATAATAGGAGGAATTGCTCCTGAATCGACGATCGCGTACTACAGGCTTATTGTTTCATCCTTCCTTCAACAGGAACAAAATGGTAACTATCCACAAATTATCATTAACAGCATCAATATGAAAAAGATGCATGACCTGATTGAAGCCAACAAGCTCAATGAAGTTGCTAATTATTTGGTTGTTGAAATAGAAAAGATCGCCAAAGCAGGAGCCGATTTTGCCATATTGGCATCAAACACGCCACATATCATTTTTGCATGAAAGATATATGGGAGAGTTCGTTAAAGGGATTTTTAGCGATGACACTAAAACAGCGTTATTGGAAATTGCGCGCAGGCTTAAAGAGTGCAAAGGCATTGAAGCATTAATTTTGGGGGGTACGGAGCTACCCCTTATCCTTGAAGAAGCAGATAGTTCTGACATCCCCTTTCTGGATACAACCCGGATACATGTGCAAGCTGCTATGAAAATGCTATTTTAGGATACAGGCATCAAGCCTGTAATGTAATGACAAATAGCCCGATATGAGACAGCACGTTGGCCATCCTCATGGGATGGCGTTTCATCCAGCGGCCGGCGATCAGGTAGCGCTCTTCGACAATACGGATGTTGCGCTGGCGGCAGTAGTCGAAAAAGTCCCGGATGGAAAGCACGCGGATATTGGGGGTGTCATACCATTCAAAAGGCAAAGCCGGGGACTTGGGGGCGCGGCCGCCGAAGAACAGGCCTCGGCGCAACTGCCATTGGGCAAAGTTAGGGAAGCCGACGATACCGTAACGGCCGATGCGCAAGACTTCATTTAAGACCAATTGAGGATCTTTGACCACCTGCAGGGTCTGGTTGCAAATGACGTAATCGTATGCCCTGTTTGAAAAATCGGCCAGTCCTGCATCCAGGTCACCCTGGTAGACGTTGAAGCCAAGGGCCAGGCCATCGGCCAGTTGCCGGCCGTCGATGTCCACGCCGGTTCCGCGCACGCGGCGCTTGTCGGCCAATTCCCTGAGCAGGCTGCAATCCCCGCAGCCCAGGTCGAGCACTGAAACGCCTTCGGGCACCAGGGTGAGAATCACGTCCCGGTCAGTGAGGCTCAGACGATCAACATACTGGCTGTTCATGCGGTCACCCCCTGGTCTGCACCGGTCAGGAATCCGGAAATGATGCGGGTTAGTTTCTCTTCTTCCACGAGAAAAGCATCATGGCCGTATTCCGAGTCGATTTCGACAAAAGAGGCCGGCTGGCCGTTGGAAAGCATGGCGCGCACCATCTCTTTGGTCTGGCTGGTGGTAAATAGCCAGTCGGTGCTGTAGGAAACGAACAGACAACGGGCCGTGACCCGCTCAAAAGCCTCTTTCAAGGGGCCGTAGGAACGGCTGATATCAAAATAGTCCATAGCTTTGGTGATGTACAAATAGCTGTTGGCGTCGAATCGCCGGGTAAAAGCGCTGCCCTTGTGGTTCAGGTAACTTTCGATGGCGAATTCGGAGGCAAAGTTGAAGCTGAAGCGGTCGGCCGACTGCAGGCGTCGGCCGAATTTGGCGTCCAGCACGATCTGAGACAGGTACGTGATGTGGCCCACCATTCGTGCCGTGGCCAACCCCTTCTCCGGTCCCCGGCCGCCGTATTTGCCCTCTTTCCACTCGGGGTCCCGCGTGATGGCGCTGCGGCCCACGGCGTTGAAGGCGATGGCCTGGGCCGACAGTCGCGGGGCCGAGGCGATGCATATGGCCGCACGCACCATGTCGGGGTATCGCAAAGCCCACTCGAGGACCTGGAAACCGCCCATCGATCCGCCGGCGATGCAAAAAAGCCGGGGAATCCGCAAGTGTTCGATGAGCTGCCGCTGGGCGTAGACCATGTCGCCGATGGTGACCACCGGAAAATCAAGCCCGTAAGGCTCGCCGGTCGCCGGGTTGACGCTGCACGGCCCGGTTGAGCCGTTGCATCCGCCGATGATGTTGGAGCAGATCACCCAGTATCGATCCGTGTTGAAAGCCTTTCCCGGCCCAATCATGGCGTCCCACCAGCCGTTGCGCCGATCGTGGGGATCGTGGTAGCCGGCCGCGTGGTGGTCCCCCGAAAGCGCGTGGCAGATAAGAATGGCGTTGGACCGGTCGGCGTTGGGTTCGCCGTAGGTTTCAAAAACAATATCCACCGGTCCCATGGTGTGGCCCGACACCAGAGTCATCGGGGCCTGTGCGCAGGCGAAACGAAACGTCTGGGGAGTGATTTTTCCGACTGAGTTGTGATCCATGGTGTTCTTGTTAATGAATTGATGCGTTGATTTGGATGGGTCGAACCACCGGTCATGCGCCGCTTCGACCCATCCACGAATCAGCCGCGTCCGCAAAGCAGGACTACCCGGCCGCTTGTTTCAACGCCTGATCCAGGTCGGCGCGGATGTCTTCGATATCCTCGATACCCACGCTCAGGCGGATGAAATCGGGGGTGACCCCAGCGGCCAGTTGCTCCGCCTCGCTGAGCTGTTCGTGGGTAGTGGTAGCCGGGTGGATTACCAGGCTCTTGGTATCGCCGATGTTGGCCAAGTGGCTGAAAAGACGGCAATTTTCAATAAATTTCACGGCCGCTGCCTTGCCGCCCTTGATGCCAAAACCTATTAGGGCGCCCTGTCCCTTGGGCAGGTATTTCTCCTTGAGGCTGTATGTGGGTGACGATGGCAGACCCGGGTAGCGTACCCAAGTCACGCCGGGCTGGGTTTCCAGCCATTGGGCCACTGCCAATGCGTTGTGGCTGTGGCGCTCCATGCGCAGGGCCAGCGTCTCCAGGCCTTGCAGCAGCAGCCAGGCGTTGAATGGGCTGATGGCGGCGCCCATATCCCGTAACCCCAGTACCCGCGCCCGAACGATGAAAGTTAAGGGACCGAAGGTCTCATAGAATTTTAAGCCATGATAGGCCGGTTCAGGATCGAGAAAGGCCGGGAAGCGACCCGAGGCGGCCCAGTCGAATTTGCCTGAATCGACGATGACGCCGCCGATGGTGGTGCCGTGGCCGCCGATGAATTTGGTGGCCGAGTGCACCACGATGGTGGCGCCGTGCGCTATGGGATGCAACAGGTAGGGCGTGGCAACGGTGTTGTCCACCACAAGGGGAATGCCGCAGGCCGTGCCGATGGCCGCCAGACGCTCTATGTCCACGATTTCCAGTTTCGGATTGCCCAATGTTTCCACGAAGAAGGCTTTGGTCTTCTCCGAAACGGCCTGCTTCCAACCTTGATGGTCCCCGGGTGGAACGAATTTGACCGTGATGCCCAGCCGGGGCAGCGTATGTGCAAAAAGGCTGATGGTGCCCCCGTATAGGTCTGTTGAGGCGACAATTTCGTCTCCGGCCTGGGCCAGGGTGCAAATGGTCAGGGTTTCAGCCGCCAGGCCCGAAGCCGTGGCCAATCCCGCCGCACCTCCCTCCAAGGCGGCCAGACGCTGCTCGAATACCTCGGTTGTTGGATTCATGATGCGTGTGTAGATGTTGCCGGACCGGCGCAAAGCGAACAAATCGGATGCATGTGCGGTGCTGTCAAACAGATAAGACGTCGTCTGGTACAATGGTACCGCCCGCGAGCGGGTGCCGGCCTCTGGGGTGTAACCGCCGTGAATGGCTTGCGTGGTAAAGCCTTTAAAAAAGTCGCTCATGAAATTTGCTCCTTGTCGTCAAAAAAAAAACCTCTCACTACTGGAGAGGTCCGACATGCCATGTTGTCGTTACAGACCTCATGTTTCCCCATTCGGGCTGGATTTGGCACCTTAATGGACAGGTTGCCGGGCGGTCGTCAGGCCAGATCCCTCGCGCCTCTCAACATGATTATGTTTATAGCCGCAATTATTATGGCTAAAAAAAAGCGTTGTCAAGTGATGAATTCATAACTGGTGTCCCTATTCCTTATAGATTTTTATGTATTCGACCGATCAATTCATCAATAATGCTCAGGCCCCTAGCCTTGTCGCTAAAGGCCCATCACGTCAACGCAGGCCACAAAGCAAAATGGCCTGCGCATTGTTGCCAAAGGGCACGAAACGGGATCGTGACCGTCGACCTAATCTATTCTTCGACCTTCACCTTTTTCACTTCCTTGTCCTCGGCTTCGGAAACGAAGGCGATGGCGCCTTTGGTAGATTTTACGAATTCCAACACCTCTTCCTCGCTTTTGAAGGTCGAAGGCATTGTCCCCTTTCCGGTAAAGACCATGCTCTTCCAGTAGTTTTTGAACTGGGGAGGACTCTTTTTAACATACTCACGGAAGAATACAGCCTGTGTCTTACTGTCTGCCCAGACGGCGAATATTATTTTTTCGCCTGACTCCCAGGTGGTCTTTTTGCCTAGGAATATCTTATGAATGTCGTCCGCTGACACCGATTCCACCGGCACCTCCTTATTGACCACGATCGTCACTCCCTCAGCCAATGAAGAAGCCGGCAACACTGCCAGCATAAAGAAAAAAAACATGGCGACAACAACAAGCCATTGGTTCTTTGCTGAATTATGTTTCATTGAATGTCCTCCCTTGGCTAAAACAGTGTTGGAAGTTGACGGGAAATACCCCGCCATTCCGCAGGTCTTCCCCGGTAGAAGATAAAATACCCTTTCATTGGCGGCAACCGGCAGATGCGTTTGAAAGTGAAAACCCTGTCCGTAAGGAAATGAGGAGCGGTGACAGAAAAAGAGTGGCAGGCAACGTGTTATGTGAACGAATCTGTTTCGTGTCTCAGTGTCCATTTGCCGAATGACACATGCCGGAACCGATTTTCTCATCATTTTCGATACAAAGTCAATAAATATCTAAAGACGTACTCGCCTCGAGTCTCGGGAAGCCGGGCCCCCGGTTCACTGCAGCACAACGCCCCGCAAAGGGTGAAAATACCGCCGAACAGCCAGCACAGCAGTTGGGCGCGCGGTAAGCCCACCTCGGCCATGATGAATTCGGAGGTGCTGAAGATCCCCTCACCCCCCATGTTGGCGATCACCCGGATCG
>JABDRH010000012.1 GCA_013041835.1 Desulfatitalea sp.
CACCCGTGCCTGGGCGCAGGCCAAGCGCTCGCTGGGGGACTTAGCGGTTACGTCCACCATGCGCACCCGTCCCTGAGCGTCAAGGTGGGTCAGATCGGCCATGGCATTCGCTCCTTGTGACGCGTTCCCATCTGCAATTGATCGCTTGGGATCCAAATCAGGACCACAGCGTTACTGCAGCCGCTGGGGCAGCGGCACCCCATCGCGAGAACGCAGATATAGGCGGCAAGCAACCCTTTCAAGACGCCGTTTGTGAATGGAAATTAGGCAGGGTACTCGGTCTTTCGGGTCACTTCCTTTTTAATGATATTCAGCAATTCGGTGAGCACGGTAATGACATTTTCGCGCATATCACCGGCCACCACCAGGGCCATGACATCCTCGCCCACCATTAAATCGTGGTCGGCATTGATCTGAATCAGAATTTCCACGATCCCCGGTCTGGCCTTGAACGTTTCGATCACCTGTTCCAACCGGGTGTTGTTCACCGCCACGCGCAGGCCGCGAACCGGCGTGCCGTCACGCGAGACGCCGCGCACAACACCTTGATGGCACAGGATCATCCCCACTTTTTCATAATCGATCCGACGTTTGATTTGATCTACAAGTGCATTCAAATCCATGGTGTTCTCCTTTGATACTGAAAACAGCATAGGAGAAATGGGCGTCCGAATCAAGCCGCAACCCTATTTGGTATCCCTGAAAAAACGGTAATCCCCCCCAATGTTGCATCATTGGGGTAAAGTCGGCGACGGGTGGGACGATAACTATTACGTGGCAAACCTTAAAGGGCTCGCGCACAAAACAATCCGCATCAAGGCATGCGGACTTGGATCGGATTGGTTCGATCCGAGGGTTCAAAAGGCAGGCATAGCGAGCTATTTTTAAGGTTTGAGGCCCGAATTTAGATTCGGTGAGACTGAAGCACGGGCAATGATAGCCCGAATCCGTTATGAATAAATGCGGAACGTATTGATGCGCGAGCCCTTACAACCGGCGGTAGGCATTCTGGCATCGGCGACGAACCAGCCTATCGACTTGCCGGCAGGAGGACGTTAATTCATGAAAGCAAAGATCAATGTCGAGCAGGATTTTCTGGCCAGGATGAGCCATGAGATTCGTACACCCCTCAACGGGATCATCGGCATGACCGAAATCGCCCTGACGACACGCTTGGACGACCATCAAAAACGCATCATCGGTATCATCGAAAACGAATCACAGCACCTGCTCGAACTGATCAACAATGTGCTGGATTTTTCCAAAATCGAGGCCGACAAGCTGGACCTTGAATGTGTCGCGTTTGATTTGCGCCACCTGATGGACGGTGTTGGCGAAACCATCGCCGCGCAGGCCGGTCGCAAGGGGCTGGAGATGAACCTGTTCCAGTCGCCGGACATCCCCCGGCAGGTGCTCGGCGATGCTATGCGGCTGCGTCAGGTATTGCTGAACCTGGCCGCCAATGCGGTCAAGTTTACCTGGGAGGGCGAAATCAACCTGCGCGCGGACCTGCTTTCCCAGAATGCAACACAGGCGCTGATCCGCTTCTGCATTCAAGACACGGGCATTGGTATCGCCGCCGACCGCCAAGCGAAAATCTTCGACCGTTTTACCCAATCCGACGCCTCCACCACGCGCATGTACGGCGGAACCGGCCTGGGCACCACCATCAGCAAGTGTTTGGTAGAGCTCATGGGCGGCAAATTGTTGCTGGAAAGCAACGAGGGTTCAGGTACCACTATTTGGTTCGACCTGGCGTTTGAATTCGCCCCTCTTGTTGCGCAAGCGCAATCCGAACACGAGGCGGACGGACCCCATGAAATGAACCACCTGCGGGTATTAATGGTGGACGACTGCTCGACCAGCCGCCGTTTTGCACTCAAGTACCTGGATGTTTTGGGCTGCCAAGCCCAGGCGGCCGAAAACGGCGCCGAAGCCCTGGAACGTCTCAAGACGTCGGCGGATCAAGGCGAGCCATTTGACCTGGTCCTGACCGATTTTCGCATGCCGCGAATGAATGGATACGAACTGGTCCGGCAACTGCGCACCATGGATGCCTATGAACAGACCCCTGCGATCGTGGTCACCGGCATTCAGGAAATCGCGTCGGGTGAAGATTTCAGGAGCCTGGGGTTCGACCGCTGCATCGCCAAGCCGATGAGCTTCGATGATCTGAAAAGCGCCATTGCCGAAGTATTCAGCACGGCCGCGCCCGGTGTCCGCGAAAGCGTGCCTGCTCCCGAAGGCGGGCAGGGCAGGGCAGGGTGCATTCTGCTGGCCGAGGACTACCATACCAATCAGCAGGTGGCCTGCATGCATTTGACATCCGCCGACTATGCCGTGGACGTGGCTGAAAACGGACAGGCGGCGGTGGACCTGTTCTCGCGCAATGTGTATGATCTGGTGCTCATGGACCTTGAGATGCCCGTCATGGACGGGTTTGCCGCGGCCCGCGCCATCCGCTGCATTGAAGGCCAGCGCAAGCCCGATGACCCGCTGTACAAAGCATCGCCCACCCCCATTATCGCCCTTACGGCTCACGCCCTGGGCAACCACGAGCAGATGAGTCGCGATGCCGGGATGGATGACTTTCTGACCAAGCCCCTGCGCCGTAAAAAGCTGCTCGCAACGATCCAGCGTCAGTTGTCTCACTTGGCCGCCGACAACGCGGCGCACCGGCCTTATCCAACGGTTCTAATGCAGGAAAAACCACCGGTCATGGACTGGGACCAGGCCCTTTCGGAATTCATGTTCCAGGAGGCGGTGTTGACAAGTGTCCTCGAGGGCTTCCTGGAAACGCTCGACAGCCAAATAAAGACCATTGGAAATGCATTGCGGGGCGGCGACGCCGAGTGCGCCCGCCGCAACGCCCACGCCATTAATGGCGGCGCCGCCAACTTGTGCGCCAGGCCGCTATCCCAGGCCGCCGCCGAACTGGAACAGGCCGCGCAAAACGCCGATATGACTTCGGCAGCGCTCAAACTGGCCGCACTGATCAAGGAAAGACGTCAGCTACGCGCATTTGTCGATCGGAAACAGATCCATCAACCGTGTGCTGCAGCGTGCCGAGCCCTTTGAGGCACATACCGGCAAGGGGATGACCCATGCACATTCTCGTCGTAGATGATGAACAGGTCAGCCGCATTAAGATGAAAACCTTGCTCGGATTGTTCGGCCGTTGCCGGACGGCGGAAAACGGACAAGAGGCCTTGCGCCGGTTTGAGGAGGCGCTTTCGGCCGAGGATCCGTATCGCTTGGTGACCCTGGACATTGAAATGCCGGATTTGTCCGGCACCGAAGTTCTGCTCGAAATGCGCCGTTTAGAGCGTGATCACGGTATCACTCCCGCCCGCCGGGCCAAAATCATCATGGTCACGTCCCATTCGGACAAGGACCAAGTGATGGCCTGCATCCACTCGGGGTGTGACGACTACATTGCCAAGCCCATCAACCAGCAGCTTATCGTGGGAAAGCTTGGCCAGATGGGCTTCCGAAAAACACCTTCCCCATCGGCCGTTGCTCGGGACAGCGCCATATCGGCGAACACCATCTTCAAGGATATCAACCGGGCCCTGCGTTCAGGAGAACTGCAACTGCCCCTGCAGCCGCAAATCAGCATGACATTCCGACAACTGATGAACGCCAATGCCGATATGCAGCAAATTGTCGCGTTGATTGAAAAGGATATGGTCATCGCCGCCAAAGTCATTCGCATTGCCAATTCCGCTTTGTACCGCGGGTTCGACCCGGCGCTCAACACCCAGCAAGCCATCAGCCGCTTGGGGCTGACCGTTACGGAACAGACGGTGACCGCCCTGGCCAACCAACGCCTCTACGTGACCGATCAGCGCCGCTTCAGGCCGCTATTGGAAAGTTTGTGGCAGCACTCCCTGGCCGCGGCCCACGCCGCCCAGTGCATCGAAGCGGCCGGCCGCTGCCGCCTGGACCTGGATGCCTTCGTAGCCGGCTTGATGCACGATATCGGCGCCCTGGCCTTGATCCAAATCATCGCCGAGATGGAAAAGCGCAATCGCTATCCAGACCCCGTCAACACCCAGGCCATGACCGATACCGTACAAACCCATCATGCCACATTCGGCGGCAACCTATTGAAAAAGTGGAATTTCGCCCATGCCTACGTCCAGGCCACACTAGACCATCACAGTAACGGGAACCGGCCGTTCGGCGATGCCAACAGCGCCGTGGTCCACCTGGCCAATCTGATGGCCAAGGCGGTTGGTTTTCACGGTATGGATCGTGCCGTCGTCGAAAACCTGGCGCAAAGCCCATCGGCCCGGTATCTGCAACTTGGCAAACCACAGCTGGACAACATCGAAAGCGACATCCGCGGCCGCCTGGCAACGGCGCAAGAGATGCTCAACACGGGCGGCGTGGATCAATAGCAGGGCTGGAAAGCAAGACCGAAAGACAATCGGCGATTAGGGCTTGAACACGTGGGCATCGGTACGGCTGACCCTCAGGGGTTCATCATGGCCCGCGAGTTTAAGCACATGGCGTCCGGTAAGGGACCGGCTGATTTTTGTAACGCAGCCGGGTGAGATGGATCGGCGCATGAAAATGTGACGTTATTTCCTGCGCCCTAACCTGTCGGCCATTTGATAAATTTGAGTCAAACGGTTGATATGGCCCGGGTTGTACAATCCTGTGGACGTGGCAAGAATAAAGCCGCCGGTTTCAGCCAGCATTTTGACCAGGCCCTTCAAAGATGTTTTCATGGCCGCCGTGATACTTTCGGCCTGAATCAGATCACCAGGGATACCGGTCATAAAGGTGATCTCTTGTCCATAGGAAGTCTTGAGGGCGGCAAGGTTCAGATGTTCACATTGACAGGCGGCGAAGGCGTTGAAACCGCATTGGACCAATTGCGGCACATAGGCGGTGAAATTGCCGCAGGAATGAAGCATGGCGTATTTTTTGCGTCCATGAATCCTGCTTACCATTCTTTCAAAAAAAGGAAAAAACAGCGCCCCGGATTCCGTCGGGTTCAAATAGGGTCCGTTGCTGGCAGCGATATCATCGGCAATGACGATGGCGTGGACATCCGTTTCCAGGCAGGCATCGGCCAGGGCGTTCACCCTGGAAGCCTCAGCGGCATAGATCTCGTTCAGCCCTTTGCGGTTCCGGCGCCAGTCCAACAACACCTTCATCAACCCAAGCTGATCAACCATCCGCTGAAACGGGCCGTCCAGGATGGCGGCATGAAACAGACCGGGAGCATCTTTGCCGGCCTGCACCAGGTGATCCGGGGTAAAATACCGGTACCCTTGAACATCATGGTAGTCGGATTCCACAGAGACAGGCAGACAAAGGATATCCATATCCAGCCGTTTTCGAAGCGAGATGTGGCCCTGCAGGTCATCTTTAAGCCCCAATGGCGCAAAGAGCCTGGTTCCCAGCCACAGCTCCCCTTTGGGAAGTCGATCAGCCGCCTGGTGTTGAAACGCCAGGTGAACTGGATTCAGCGGTTCTTCCATTGACCTGCTCCTTTAAGGACTCGCGCAAAAACAACTTCAGCATTTATCCATCCCGGCTTCAGGTCATCCGGGTCCGATCCGCGGCCCCGGCCTATTGGTAGCTTTGGCCTCACAATAGCTTGCTATTGCTCCGGTTTTGGGTCCTTAGATCAAACCCACCTGACCCAAATCCAGGCGCCTAAACCGCTGAACTTGTTTTTACGCGAGCCCTAACCTGTGCACCGTGATTTGCGCACCCAGCTTCAGGGTCTTGATAAAATTGCCGTTGAATTGCTTGCTTCGTGCCAGTTCCACATATTCAATGCGCTGGACAAGTTCCAGTGCCGCCTTGCGCCTGTTGACGGACACCAGTGCCTGGCGCGCCCCGGAACCGGCGGCGTTTCCCACCTGCTTAAACCGGTCCCGGTCAATATCCGGAAGCATGCCGATGGTCACGGCGCTGGAAATATCGATAAAATTGCCGAACGCACCGGCGATAAACAGGCGGTCAATATCTTCCGCCTGTAAATGATGCTTTTCAAGCAGGGCGTTGATACCGGTGCGGATGGCCGCCTTGGCCAGTTGAATCTCGCGCAGGTCTTTCTGGGTAATGCAGATTGCTTTTTTGGCGTTGTTTTCCCCTTCCCGCACCAGCATAAATTCCAGGCCGTCGCTGCCGGAGCTGACTCTGGGATGATTCGCATTCATCCGCCCGGACGCGTCAATAATGTGGTTCAAATACAGCTCGGCTGCGCCATCCAATATCCCGGACCCGCAAATTCCAACCGGCGGGCGGTTGTAAATGGTCTGATACCTTATGTCGTTGTCCTTGATTCGAATAGTCTCAACCGCGCCTTCGGCAGCCCGCATGCCGCATTTGATATGGTATCCTTCAAATGCCGGTCCCGAGGCGCAGGAGACGCTGGATATCCGTCTTTTTGTAATCAGGGAAATCTCGGTATTGGTGCCGATATCAACAGCCAGCAAGGTTTCGTCCGAATTGCCGGCATCAATTCCAAGAAGCATGGCCACATGGTCCCCGCCCACAAAACCGGCAATATTGGGCGGCAAATGGATATAGGCGCCGCCGGAAAGAGCCAGGCCCAGTTCACGTGCCTTGAAATCCAGGGCCTGGCTGACGGCTGCAATGTGCGGCGCCTTTCCCAGGATATCCACCGGCAGTCCGAGCAAAAGATGGTGCATGGCGGTGTTCCCCACTAGAACGAGATCCACGATGCAGGTCTTGTCCGCCCCGGCTGATTTACAGAGCGCGACAGCCAGTTCATTCAGGGTGTCGATCACCACCGCTTGAAGTCTTTTGGCTTCTTCTGCATCCATGGCCCGGACAATCCGGGCGATGACATCCTCCCCATAGGCGATCTGGGGATTCATGATGCCTTCAGAGGCCAGAATGGCGCCGGTTTCCAGATCCATCAGATATCCGGCGATCTTGGTCGTGCCCAGGTCCACGGCCATTCCCAGACAGGACGTGCCCTGGGACGCGGCATGGATGAGTTCACCGTTGCGCACAAACACGCGGATTTCCCATTGGCAGCCCCTCAGGATGCGGGGCAGGGTCCGGGTGAGCAGCGTGTCTGTCGTCATAGCGGCAACGCCGTGCTGTTGCTGCAGGGCGTCAAATACCCGGGCGTCATCTGCCCGGGTATCGTAAAGTGAAGGCGGCTCCACGGTGATGTCATATTTTTTTACCAATGGATCCGGCTCAACACGGCTGATGATCCCGTCGACCTGCAAGCGCTGGGGGGCGGTCAGGGATTCGGGAGGGATGTTGACAATCAGATCGGATTGCGGATAGGTCTGGCAGGCAAGACGATAACCGTCCTGAAGATCTTTTTCTGTCAGAGCCTTTTTTTCGGCATCCGTAGGGTCTGAGGTCTTTCCGGAAATGATCTGCACGATACACCGGCCGCACGAACCGCCACCGCCGCACAAACCGACCAGATTGGCATCCATATCCAGGCAGAAGTCAAAAAGCGAGTGCTCTGAACAACAGTGTCCTCTTCTGCTCAAAGGTTGAATATTGATATTCCATGCGCTCATTTTATCATCCAAAAACCGTGTTGTTCCTTTTATCCAAGGTCTTTGGTATAGCGCGGATATCCATGAAATGCGACAGCATACCCGCCAACCACCACGTATCTGACCTTATGCCCGTTTAATAATTCGATAAACTCTTTGAAGTCCTTGCTCAGCATCGTATCTCCATGAATTATAGTCTTTGCGTATTTGCTCTAAGGCTTCCAAACGCTCTTCATAGGATCTCGATCGCCAAAAAGCGAAATCATTCGGTTGTTCATTGATTTTATACTTTTTGATGACCTTGGTGATACTCATAATGACCTCTCACAGCGCTTTCATCTTCGTAATGACGTCATCATTGTCACAATGCAGCAACATCGGGGGCTATTCTCCCTCGAGGCAGGCGGCTATCACCGGCACGGCCCGCAGCAGATCGTGCGGCGTCGCGTTCGGTTGGACAGCCTGCGAGGCCAACGCCTTTTCGGCAAGTTCAAAATTGCCGGTACGCACCAGGATAGTGGCGCGGCAGCCGGCGGCGTGGCCGCAAAGAATGTCCTTGGCGCTGTCACCCACCATGACGGTGGCGCCGGGGTCGATGGCGTGGCGTTGGGCGGCCTGTCGGATGAGGCCGGGTTTGGGCTTTCGGCAAGAGCAGTTTTCATCCGGCCGGTGGGGACAAAAAAAGATGTCGTGGATCAGGCCGCCGGCCTGTCGCACCGCTTCCCGCAGGCGGGCGTGGGTGTGCGCCAGTACTTGCGCCGGCACCATGCCGCGGTTGATGATGGACTGATTGGTGATCACGATGACGTGGATGCCCAATTGGTTCAGGCGTTTAAGAGCCTCCAGGCTGCCGGGTAAGAATTCATATTCGCCCCAGTTTTTGATGTAGTGGGGCGAGTCCCGGTTGATGACGCCGTCGCGGTCGAGGAAGGCGACTTTTTGCAGCTTCACGCCTTACTCCGCCACGATAAAGGTTTCCGGAAAGCCGCCGCGCTGTAAGGATCGCTCGAATTGGGCGGCCTCCTCAAGGTCGGTGACGCGGCCCACGCGCACACGGTAAAACGTATCGCGTCCGTCGACATAAGCAACCATGTGGGCATTTTGATAGATGCCGCCAAGCTGCCGGACAAGCCGCTCGGCATTGGCGCGCTCGGTAAAGGCGCCCACCTGGAAAGTAAAGTTGCCCGTGTAGTAGTCCAACGGATTATAGCGGGGCGCTGCGTCGCTATCCTGCCCCGGGGCAGGCGCACCCAAAGCCGTGATGCGCACCGGCGCGGTGCCCGGCCCGACCACGCCCAAACGCTCGGCGGCGGCATAGGACAGATCGATGATACGCCCCCGCACAAACGGCCCCCGGTCATTGATGCGCACATCCAGGGCCCGGCCGTTGTTCAGGTTGTGAACACGCACGAAGGTGCCCATGGGCAGGGTTTTGTGGGCCGCGCTGATCGCGTGCATATCGTAGATCTCCCCATTGGAAGTCTTGCGGCCGTGAAACTTGCGGCCGTACCAGGAGGCCAGCCCCGTTTCTTCGAAATCCCGGGCATGGCTCAGGGGTTGATACCAAGTGCCTTCGACGCGATACGGCTTGGTATGGCCGGGGGCCTTGACCGGCGCGGGGGGCGCGGGACGCTCAAGCACGGAACACGCCATCAACAGGGGCGGCAGAAGATACCCCCCGGCGCGGAAGAAAAATGATCTCTCCCGCCTGCCTTTGGCGTATCGGCGTTGACCCCGGTGCCGCATTAAAAAAATGACCGCAAGGATGAGCTTTCCCACACCCTATCCATTCTCCTGGGTATATGCGATCAAGGCCTCCAGCTTTTCCAGCGCCTTGCCCTCGTCGATGGCCGCGGCGGCCATTTCGATACCGCCTTTCACATCGTCGGCCTTGCCTGCCGCCACCAGGGCCGCGCCGCTGTTGATCAGCACCACATCCCGCTTGGCACCGGTTTCCCCGTCCAGGATGGCCCTTGTAATCGCGGCGTTTTCAGCCGGGTCGCCGCCGGCCATCTCTTCCGGCCGGGCCAGGCGGCCGAAATACGGCTCGGGATCGAGGTCGTAGGTGCGCACCGCGCCTTCTTTCAGGGCGCTCACCCGTGTGGGGGCACAGACGCTGATCTCGTCAAGACCGTCGTGGCCATGCACCACCATGGCCGACCGGACCCCGAGCAAATTGAGGGCCTGGGCGAACATCTCGGTAAGCTGCGGGGCAAAGACGCCCAGCAGTTGGCAGCCGGCCGAAGCAGGATTGGTCAGGGGACCGAGCATGTTGAAGATGGAGCGCACCCCCAGCTCCTGGCGCGGCTTCGCGGCAAAACGCATGGCGCTGTGGTACAGCGGCGCAAAAAGAAAACCGATGCCGATGGACTGCACCGCCTCCTCCACGATCTCCGGATCGGTGTCCAGCTTGACGCCCAGATGCTCCAGCACATCGGCGCTGCCGCACTTGCTGGACACGGAGCGATTGCCGTGCTTGGCCACCACGAGGCCACAGCCCGCCACCACGAAAGCGGTGGTGGTGGAAATGTTAAAGGTATGGGCCCCATCGCCGCCGGTGCCGCAGGTGTCCACCACCGGCGACCCCACGGCCTGGATGCGCCGGGCGTTGCCGCGCATGGCCCGGGCCGCGCCGGCCAGCTCTTCGAACGTTTCGCCCTTGGTGGCCAAAGCCGCCATCATGGCCCCGATCTGCGCCTCGGTGGCCCGGCCGGTGAGCACCGTATCCATCATGTCGGCCATCTGATCGGCGCTCAAATCCTTGCGTTGAATAATCTGTGTCAAATGCGCCTTGAACATCGTTTCCCTTCTTCCCTTCTCATAGACAGTGCATCGATGCCGGACCGCACGGAATGCTACCCGATCATCTTGATAAAATTGCGCAACAACCGCTTGCCGATCGTCGTCATGATCGACTCGGGATGAAACTGGATCCCTTCCGTCGGGTGGCTGGTGTGCCGCAGCCCCATGATCTCACCATCCCCGGCCTCGGCGGTAATCTTCAAACATGCCGGTACGCTCTGCCGATCCACGGCCAGGGAGTGATAGCGCATGGCTTCGAACGGCTTTTTGACGCCGGCAAAGACACCCTCGCCATCTGCGGTGATGGTGGACGTCTTGCCATGCATCAGCCGCCGGGCGGCGATGATCCGCCCCCCGAAGGTCTCGGCGATGGATTGATGCCCCAGGCACACACCCAACAGCGGCACCCGGCCTGAAAAGCGTTCGATCACCGCCATGGAGATACCCGCGTCCTTGGGACCGCCCGGCCCCGGCGAAATGACGATAGCCGACGGCGCCATGGCCGCGATGCCCGCAAGATCCGTGGCATCGTTGCGCACCACCGTCACCGCCGGGCCGATCTCCTCGATATACTGCACCAAATTATAGGTGAAAGAATCATAATTGTCGATCATAAGGATCATTGTCGGCTCTCCTTGTCAAAAGCGGTTTGGGACAAAGACAAGGCCTTTTGCACGCCCATGGCCTTGTTGACGGTCTCCTCGCGCTCGCGCTCGGGGTCCGAATCGGCCACGATGCCGGCGCCGGCGCGCACCACCATCTGGTCACCGCGCACACAGGCCGTGCGGATCGTGATGGCCAGATCCATGTTGCCGCTGAACGAAATATAGCCCACCGCGCCGCCATAGGGCCCCCTTGGCCCCTGCTCCATCTCGGCGATGATCTCCATGGCGCGCACCTTGGGCGCGCCGCTGAGCGTGCCGGCCGGAAACGAGGCGCGCAGCAGGTCCCAGGCATCGCAGCCAGCCTTGAGTTCGGCGATGATGTTGGAGACCAGGTGCATGACATGGGAGTACCGCTCCACGATCATCAAATCGGTCACCTGCACCGTGCCGGTACGCGCCACCCGCCCCAGATCGTTGCGCCCCAAATCCACCAGCATCAGGTGCTCGGCGCGCTCCTTTTCATCCTTGAGCAGCTCGTCGGCCAACGCCCGGTCCTGCTGCTCCGAAGCCCCGCGCGGCCGGGTCCCGGCGATGGGCCGCAGCGTGGCGACACGATTCTCCAGCCGCACCATGGTCTCGGGCGACGAACCGGCCAGCACCATGTCGCCCAAGTGCATGAAAAACAGGTAGGGTGAAGGATTGATGTAACGCTGGGCCCGGTAAAGGGCCAATACGTCGTGGGGCGCCGGGCAGGTGAACGGCTGGGAGATAACCGACTGGATGATATCGCCCTTTCGGATGTAGGTCTTGACCTGGTCCACCTTTGTTCGAAAATCCGCTTCGGCCAGGGCCGGCTGCAACGCCAGCTCAAAAGCCGACACGTTCACGGACCCGGCGGCCAGCGGCGTATTGATGGTGCGCAGCAAAGTGTTGAGCCGGTTGGCCGCCGCCGCGTAAACATGCCCGGCCTCCTCGGGCCGCTCGATATAGCCGATGGCCAGGCACATCAGCGTATTGCGGATGTTGTCGAACACCAGCAACTCCTCGGGCAGCACAAAATGGGCCATGGGCTGGTCATCGGCCAGCATATTGGGAATCCGCGTTTCGAAAAAAGAAACCATCTCATAGGTCAGACAGCCCACCAGCCCGCCCCAAAACCGCGGCAACTCGGGCAGATCGGCCGGAGTGTAACGCGCCATCAACGCCTTGAGCACGCCCAGCGGATCGTTTTCATGCGCGATCGTCTCCGTGCCCGCGCGGCTGGTGATCTCCACCGTCCGGCGAAACACCCGCACCTGGGCATGGGCCGAAGTGCCGATAAAACTGTAC
>JABDRH010000014.1 GCA_013041835.1 Desulfatitalea sp.
GGATCCATGGCTGGCATGACCGATCCGCGCCTGAGGGTGGCTGTTGGCAAGCAATTATCGGTGGCCATGGATCCTTCGCTGATAACCCGCAACCCGCTGCGGGAAGCGTCAACCACACGCAGCTTCAGGGTCGAGGGGTTCCGATCGTTGGCCAATCCGAAACACGACACATCAAAACGGCGATGACGGCGTTGGTCACGCCACTTTGTGCCTGCGTTGATCGGCCAGACGGATGCGTAGCACGGTTCGTTGTAGATGTTGTGCAGTATTAGAATCTGGCGCTCGGACAGACCGCACAAACCGTCGGTGCACTGCTTGAAGAAAAAATCCATACGATCAGGCGTCATTACCGGATCTTCGATTGTATGAAAGGTACGTTCCGGAAGAAGCACTTGTTTGGCCTCACGAGGCGTGTAAGTGTAGAAAAAAAAGCGATACAGATTCTTTTCCGCCGGCTTTTCCTTATAGGCCTGGCCCCAGGTTTGGTCTAACGTCCTTAAGTTCAGCGTCATGCACAAACCAGGGGCATTGTTGACGAATTGGTAGGATTTAACCACGCGACGTTGCAGGCGCGTGAAAATCAACAATGATTCGTAGAGCGCTTTGCGGGCAGGGTTAATCACGATGACCATGCGGTCAACACCGAAATAATTGAGGCAGTAATCGACTACGTATTTGAACATATGGAACATAATCACGCCCGAATTGCCGCGGTACGTCGGGCTGACCGCCAGTGAGGAGACTTCGCCCAGGCGCTCTCCGGCCTGGCGGAACTGCTGCAAATCCGTTATTTTGTCCATGGGAAGGCCGAAGGCGCCATCGCGGATGATAGAGATGGTACCCACGACCTGCCCCTGATATTTGGCCACCAACGTGCTGGTGGAAGGAAGGATGTGGTAATCGGTCACCCGCCGTCCGCTGTCGTGAGGCTTGCTGAAGCCTTCTTTGACATAGGCCTCGTGCAGCAACTGAAAGGCTGCATCCAGATCGGAGCGATTGCGGGCCAATTCCAGGATGACACCCTCGGGCAAGGGCTGAAAGTTCAGGCGCGACCGGTAGATGCCATCCCGCCACGGCTTGGGAAGGACATTGGCCAGTGAGAAAAAGCTTTTTCGAATTCTTTTGGGGATCCGCTTCACAATGTCTCCTTTGCATTTTTTGTCATTTTGCAATGGCAAACTGCAATTTCCAGATACAAAGATCGAAACGACTCGAGAGGGAGAAGGAGAAAGGCAGAAGGATGAGAGCTCAGCTCAGCACAGCACAACTATGCATGTTTACCGGACCGGCATCTCCATAACGCCGGGATTCAGCCAACATAATGGTGATAAGATGGGTATGTGCGCGCCTTGTGTTTCGTGCAAATATTGAGCCAGAAAATGGGTTTTGGCGGACCAAGCCTATCGTTGAAGCATTATCCGCATGAATAACGGCATCGATCGGATCGAGACAACTAACCCCGAAGCCGCCTTTCTTAAACGCGGCATAATCGAAATCGAAGCCTGCCTGCTACGATATAAACATATGGAAAAACGCTACTTGCACAAGAAAAAATAATTTTATTGACGTCAAAAAGACGTTTTCTGCGACATTTTATTGTCACCCGCTTCATCGTCACAAATATCTGCTTTAAGGTCAATGAATCTTTTCTTCAGATCATCATCCCCCATGTCCGGATGAAGCACCAGGGTCATGGTGATCACGGCGCAGGCCTTTTCCGGTTTGCCCATTTTATTGAGTGCAAACGCGGTCCGATACCTGGAATCAAACCAGTGATAGGTCCCGGCCTTGACGCCGTCTGAGAATTTTCGCCAGGTATCCAGGGCCTCTTCCCACTTCCCCATCTTTTCATATAGCAAACCGATACCATACACCGCATCCGCCGACAGGGGATCTTTGTTCAATATCTCTGCATAGGCCTCAATGGCATGGGTCAACCGATTTTGACTCAGATAGAGTTTCGCGATTTTAAGCTCAATGGCGTGGCCGTAATCCTTATAGGCGGTCATATGTTGTGACTTATCATAGAGATGTTGATAAATCATCAATGCAAAAGAGGCGTCGCTGCGCGTATCCTCATCTTCGCCGTTTTGCCGCAATGACTTTGCGCGGCCATGGAGCTGTTTGGCCAGTTGATGCAGCTCGATATATGGATTCAAATCACCTGTCAGCCCGTTGATGAGTCTGACCACCTCCGCCTCGGCATGCTTCCGCCTTCCCATTTCATGCAAACACATGACTCGGGTCATGGCCGCATCGAAACAATGGTCTTTTTGCCTGGAAAACCGTTGATCAAAGCCTTTCAACACAATCAGGCATTGTTCATAATCATTTCCGGGCCCGTAGAGATGAAGCCTTGCCTCGAGGATGACCATTCGGGCGATCAAGTCTATAAGGTCCTTTGTCTTGGGTGTAACGGTCGCCCGTTGGTGGAACGTCTTCACCAGGCGCATGCCGTCCTGATAAACGCTGACCGGTGAATTCAAACGCCCCGGCCCATTTAACAGTCGTTCTTCGAGCGCATCCACATAGATCTTCAACACGCTATAACAGGCAGACAGATAGTTGGGAGAAGCTTCGGTCACCAGCAAATATTCATTAACCGCATGCTGCTTTTTGCCTGACGCTTCATAATACTGCCCCAGCTGGAAATGAGCGTCACTCATTTCCGTACAGGTTCCCTTGCATTGACTGACATAATTTCTTATGGAATCAATATATTGCTCATAGGATGCCTTGGTTGACGTCTGCTTGAAATCCTTCTGCGCCGCCAGATAACACAATGAAACGGCCTGCTCGATATACAAGGAGTCCTGAAACTTTTTCTCAAAATTTTCCAAGTAACGGATGGCATTACGCCATTGCCCTTTTTCGCAGGAAATAAACCCCAGTCGGAAGCATACCTTATCCATATAACTTTTGCTTATGGTCTTGGCATCTTCCTGAAGCATCTGGTAGTAGTCCATGGCCTCATCATATTCTCCCTTGTCGAAAAAGCTGTCCCCGATGGCAATAGTGGCAATGGCCCCCCGGTCCACATAAGGCAAATATCGTAAAACGAGGGCTTGTCGGCTTGAAAAACCATAGAATTCCTCAATTAGACGTTTTTTCCCCCTGACCAACGCTCTCAATTCGATAAAGGCGTGGATAAATTGTTTATCCGGCCTGCCGCCATTTTGAATCACATCGTCCCCTTGTTTTTCCAATAGGGCCAATAATACACGCGCCCTCAAATCATCGAAGCGGCGTTTCATGGTGTCAGGGATTTGCTTCTCGGGAAAATCTTCCCGAATTCCATCCAAAATCTTCAGCGCATAGGCGGCATTTCCGGTTTCATAACTAATCGAGGCCTGTTCATACAGACACCGTAAATATACCGGGTCACCTTTCTGCGCTTTATCCTTGGCTGATTTTAAATCATACATGGCGCTTTCATACTGATTCATCTCTTTGTAGCATAGACCCCGTCCGACAAGTGTTTTCGTGATGATTGCATCTTCCTTGAAATCAACAAAGGCTCTTGAAAAACCGTCGATGGCCTCTTGCAGCAAACGCTTTTTCATCGGGTCATCTTTTGAGAACAGCAGGCTGCCATAATATCCATTCCAACCCTGCCAATAACTGGCCAGGGAAATTAAATAGTGGGGATGCCGCCATTCGCTAGTTTTAAAAAAGGATGATGGATCGTTCATTCGGTCCAAATCCTTTTCCTGAAAATCAGTGATTACATTTTGATTGAACGTTAAAATCCGTTTGATGATATCCCTGTTTTTCAGAAACAGGTGCTTTTCGGCCTGAAAGGCCTTGTCGCTTTCAGGATAGGACTGCGACAGTGCCATCAATTTACTGACGCACTCGCCTGATTTTATGAGGATGAGTTTCTGCAAACGCAATGTCGCATGGTGCCCTTTGAAGGCGGATACCGAAACCTTGTCCATCAGATCAAGGGCACTGCCCATTTCTTCCAAAGATTGGATTTGGGCCACATCAAGCTGCTTTATCGGCGCCATAAGTGTTGCAGCATGAATTTGTCGGACTTGCGGGCCGCCGGGCAGGGCAACTATGCAAATAATGATAACGGCAATTCTCATTTGAATGACTTATATCATATGAACCATAGGTGATCCTTATAAAAATAGTCTTTCACATCCGCTTCATCAGGTACGCGTAACTGCGGCTGACACGATGAATCTCGGACCTTCCCCTGAGCCGGACCAAATGACGGCCTGCAGAGGCATCGCTTACGCTGTCGATGTATTTGGCATTTACAATGGTTCCCCGATGAATCCGGAAAAACAGACCCGGATCCAGCTCATCGGAAAGCTCCGCGATGGTCTTTTTGATTAACATTTCCGATTTTTCAGTAAAAACACTGGTATAGCCCTGATTGGCCTTGAAATACAGGATCTTTTCGACCGGGACAAACCGCACCGACCCATTGATCTGGGCCTTGATCCATCTAAGATAACGCGATGGTGCATCCTTGGCCATCTTTGCCATGAGACGTTCAAATATTTCCGACATTTCACGGGGAGCCGCCTCATCTCCAAGCCGCGCTTTTATCCGTTTCACTGTCTTTTCCAGACGTTCCACCGTGGCAGGTTTCAGGATATAATCCACGGCCTCGTTTTCAAAGGCGGCTACCGCGAATTCGTCATATGCGGTCACAAAAACAATCGTACAATGCCCGGCGGTTTCCCGGGCTACCTCTATTCCCGTGAGCCCGGGCATTTTGATGTCCAAAAAAGCGATGTCAGGATTCAGGGTTTCTATCATGCTTTTGGCTTCAATGCCGTTTTTCGCCTCCGCGCAAATTGAAAGATCCGGCCATACGGAGAGCAGCCGGGATTTCAAATGAGACCTGGAAGGTTTTTCATCATCGGCAATAATCGCCACAATCGCATTAGCTTTCCCGGACATGCGGCGCCTCCAATATGACTCTTACCCCTGAAGGGAAATTATCTTCCACCACCACACTGCTTTGATCGCCATAAAGGGATTCGGTGCGCTCCATGATATTCGAGAGCCCCACACCAAAATTTGATGTTTCAGTCATCCCGCGGCCGGTATCCGCAATCTCCCATCGGATCACGCCATTGTTCAAACGAACCGAAATGTGAATATGCCCTCCATCCACCTTAGGTTCCAACCCGTGCTTAATGGCGTTTTCAACAATGGGCTGGATCAGCATGGAGGGAAAAGGCAGACTTTGCACATCCCTGGGGACATCCACCTCATATTCCAGGCGTTCCCCCATTCTGACTTTAAACAGATCAAGATATGATCGAATTAAAGCCACCTCCTGGCCCACCGTGGTGACTTCGGCCCGGACCTTCACCAGAGACGCCTCCAGGTATCGAATAAAATTCATCTGCATGGTCTTGGCGCCCTGGGGGTCCACGTCATCCAAGCTTTCAATGCTGGTAAGGGTATTGAAAATAAAATGCGGCTCAATCTGAGCTTGAAGAAGTTTGAGATGGCTCTCCAGCACCCTCTTTTCATTATGAATCCGCTTTGCACGTTCCTGCTTGGCGATTTCATCGGAAACATATTGTTGCTCTTCAATATAAAGAAACCAAACGATAAAAATGCCAACGTGTAGTTTTCCAATAGCGGCAACAATTGATTTGTTGGCACCAAACCCGGAAAGCCCCGCATCACCGGTGTACTGGGCCTCTAAGATATTAAGGAGGATGATAAATCCAAGCATGGATGCAAGCATCACGAATAACCGGGCCCATTTATGATTGGGCTTGAATACATTGAGAGGAAGAACAACAACGCCATAATTGATAAAGGTATATACTTGAACGACCAAAATGAAAATGGCGACAGCGACAATCGATCCTTGCCGCATATACATGTCGCTGATGGCGATCATCACCACAAAAAAGAACCAGAACGGATAATAGCGCAACAGCAACCGTTTTGAAATTTGAGACGATTTTATTATTATACCATCATCCACACGGAACCTCAAAAATGACGCTCAACCCGGATGGTGGATTGTGTTCAAAGAAGATTTTACCCAGACCGTCAAACAGAGAATGGACTCTTTCTTTTACGTTCAAAAGCCTGGTACCGATCGTTTCTTTCTCTGAAGACCCGGAACCCGTATCCTTGATTTCCACCCGTAGGATTTTTCCCTGCTTTTGGGTCCGAATAAGAATCTCCCAGCCGTTAAGCGTATGTTCCAGACCCTGCGCAATGGCATTTTCCACGACAGGCTGGATCAGCATGGCCGGGAAAGTGATATGTTGCGTTTCCGGATCAATATCCAGTGTGTATCGAAG
>JABDRH010000015.1 GCA_013041835.1 Desulfatitalea sp.
CCGATCCATCTCACCCGGCTGCGTTACAAAAATACAGAATATCTCGATATTCTTTAATTTTTGTGCCTTGCCGGGTGAGCGCCTCGACACCTAAAAATGTAAATTTATTTTTGCGCGAACCCTAAGCATGTGCATGCAACGCTTCCAGAAAGGCTTGGGACCGTAAGGTCTCATGGATATCCACCAAAGGCGCACCCTTCAGGGACGCCTCGATATGCCGTGCCAGCGGGTTGTTAACGATCAGTACCGGTTTGGCGGACGCGATGTCTATTTGCCTTCGCGGCTCGATCCGCCGACGCTTGGGATGGGCCAATACCTGTAGGGATCCTGCCTCGAAATGGAACTGGAACAGATGGTCATCCAATTGCATACCGCGAAAGGCGCTTCCTGTGGACAGGTGAATGTGGCAAGGCAGGTCAAGGGGCCACTTTTCGTCATCGTGCAGCGACAGCCGAATGTCCACCGATCGGGAATTGCCCGATACCGCTTCCACCCGGATCTGCCGGTCCGCGGGCAACAGGGACCAGGGGTGCAGGGCCAGGTCGTTGATCAAATCACCTTGTTCACTTAGTTTTTCCCAGAAAAACGCAATGCCTTTGGCAGATCGCATAAGGTGGCCCAGGTGACGATCGGCCAGCATTTTATTGCGTACGACCGCCATGGGCAATTCCAATCCGAAACACTCGGCCCGGGGATGCTCAGCCAGGGCCATGGCCTTTTTTAAACCGGCACGTCCTTGTCCGGCGCGGCTCAAGGGTTTCTCACACAACACGGCGCAGCAGGATAGGGCTGTTTGGGCATACGCGACGTGGATATCATCGCCGATTTGCCGGTCGCGGGCCGTGATACAGACCAGATCCGGCTGATGTTTGTTAAGTGCCTGTTCAAGCTGATGGACGTTGGCGATGGCCTCACCGACCACTGACGCGAAGGCAGATCCGGGTGTGTCTGCCAGTGCACGGGCCTGGGTTCGGGCCGCATTCGCATCGGTTCGGCTTAAGATCAGGGTTCCCACACGCCTTGACCCCTTTGCTGGGTTACGCGTCATCTGATCGAGAACGCTCAGATAGTTACGGCCGAACCGGCCGGCACCGACAACGAGAATGGTTTTGTGTGGGCGCATAAGACCTCGGTGGGTTCATTATTGAAGTGGTGAGGGCTTGTGGGTTGACAGCGTGGACGTTGCCGCCCGCCGTGGCGCCGATTACCGCTATTTTCTGGGCTCGGCGCAATAGCGCAGTTGGCCCTGCCAGCATGGGCTGGCAGGGTTCGTTTCCCACAGATCGCGATAAAAGGCAATATCCTGGTTTGAATACATTGACATGGTCGGTGAGCAATACTATACGCATATAGGTTAACATTTAATGGGTGTGGCGGTATTCAACGCCGACCTCATTTTTTTACAGATGGATTCGCGTACATTTCGTTTTGAGCCCATGGCACCGGCATGCGATTGCGAACGCACCACAATTCAGTATTATTATCCCAAAAAGGTCTTTATTATAATAGAATTCTTGCATAAACTTGTCACTTTGGCTGAGCGCTATGCGTATGCCAAATTATGAACAAAGCGGTAATCTCTTTAATGATGGAGATGGATTTACTTGATAAAAAAGAAAGTGCATTTTTTGGAAAAAACACGCTATGTGACCGTGATCTTCGTGAAGCAAAAGCCTATTTGAAGAAGGAGATCACCCGTCGACCCAAAAAAATTATATGTCGCATAGAGCCAAAAGCTTTTCCGAAGGCAAAGGGTCTCGGCATAAAATAATTAAACCCGATTATCACGGATTTTGGGGAGGGCTGCCCCCAATTCTGTTGACTTCAAAAATGCTGTGCGTCACTTGCTCAGTAGCATATATTCACTGTTCGGCCGGCCGGATAACGTGTCAGTATCCCCGCCGTGACTGAATGTCGCCGTGCAATCAGCCACAAACCGCCAATAATACTGCTTCCATGGCGCGGCATGCCCGATTTCGATTTTAGTTGAAAAGGCGCTATGATGCACATTCATAGTGAAATCCGCGCCGCCGGGCGTATCGATGAAATGCATCCCATCGTCCTTGTCCTGGCAACCGGATATGCCCGCTAAGGTTTGCCTCCTTGATATCTTGCGCCGGAATTCAGGTTGTGCAGGCAGTTCTTGAAAATGAATATCATTCATTTTCAATTAATAGTGTTTCAAATTCGTGTCAAGTCTCAATCTGCAATTCATTGCCATGGTGCGCTGTGATGTCCACGGGCTTTTTATATATTGTTGATTCTATAGCTTATATCTGTGTGTTTCACGATTTTGCGAACACTGTGATCATACTTTGTTTGCCGCGCTTTTGCCTGTAATATCGCAAGATAACGGCTGCCTTCCGTCTTGAATTGACTCTCTTGTCAGACTGAGGTATTAATTTAAACGATAGCCTTCGGACATCCGTCGGCGAGATGAGAAATTTGAATGCCGCTCGGACCATATGGCTTCAGATACGACAGCGTCCATAATACCCAAGCATTGATGGGACCCGTATGAACGATACCAAAAAAAGGATTCTTGAAGCGGCAGAGGAGCTGCTTTCCAAAAAAGGTGCGTCGGATACCACCATCGCCGAAATTGCCAGGAAAGCCAATGTCGTGGATTCTCATGCGTACCAATATTTCAAAGGCAAAAAGGGGCTGGTATTCGGCGTCGCCGAGGAGCGATTGAAGGCCTCGGTGGCTTTGCTCAAAGAGCAGTTGCAGGGGATCTTGGACCCAAAATCACGTCTTGGCAAGTTTATCTGGCACGGCTTGCACTACAATGACAGCCATCGGGATTATGTCCGGAACCTGATGTTTGACTATCGGTCCAATGTGGATTTTTATAAAACGCCCGCATATGGGTTGGTTCGTGAGCATGCGAAAGTGTGTGGCGATATCCTCAAACAAGGCATCACCGCGGGCGTTTTTCATGATCAAATTGATTATCGACTCGTTCGCGAAATCATCTACGGCACGCTTGACTCAGAAGCCATCTCTTGTGTCCTTGTTGGAGAAATCAGCAATACCGCCGATGACTGGCACGATATCCTGACCATATTGTTGGATATGATCAGTACTCCCAAAAGAGAAAGGGAAGCTGATAAAAAGCTGAGCCTTATTGAAACCGCCGAGCGCGTGTTTGCCAAATATGGTTTTGACAAATCCACCATTTCTCAAATCGCCAAACATGCCGGTGTGGCCGAGGGCACCATTTACGACTATTTTAAAAACAAGGATGACCTCCTCTTTTCCATCTCCGACCACCGTTTGGGAGAGCTGAACCGGTCTTTGACCGAATCATTCGAAATCACGACGCCAGTGCGCAAATTGCGTCGTTTCTTACGACTGCACTTTTCGATGTTCACCAAAAACAGAGATTTTTTAAAGGTGTATGTCGTGGACAGTTTGCTGAACCGCAAATTTTACAGTTCAAATGCATTTGCCCTGTCTAATAATTATCAAAACTACCTGGTTGACATCCTGGAAGAGGGCAAGTCTCAAGGTATTTTTAGAGAAAAACTCAACACGAGGGTCTACAGAAACATGTTTTTCGGAACCTTTATCCATTTGGCCTTAAGATGGTTGTTTTTTGAAGACAAGCCTTTTGACAAGATGCGGGAAGTGGACGCCATCATAGACCTGTTCGCGGAGGCCGCGGTCGCCCCACTAGGGGCTGATGCGCAAGCGCAGGTCGAATAAGGGCGCAGGAAAAAAATATTTCTCCAATCTTGCTTGTCTTTGAGTTAAGTCTGCGGCGTTACATCCACCGGCACATATCCTGATATGCACCGGCGGATGTACCTTGCAGGCGAACCCAAATCCAGCGCAACCTTGGGGCATTATTTATTTCCTGCGCCCTAATCCCCGAAACAGATGGCCGACCGTTGGCATCGAACCCAGGAGGTATGCCCATGTTATGGACCGTGACAAAGGCTTTGTTAAGAGTAAAACAGCGTTTTATGGGCTTGATCTTCAGGATGATCAACCCACCGGTTCCGAAATTGATTTCTGGCGCGGGATCCATCAAAAAGCTTCCGGAGGAGATAAAAAAGGAGGGGCTTTCCCATATTCTCATCGTCACCGACAACGTGCTGGTAAGGCTGGGGATGCTCGATGGCCTGTTCGCGGCACTTGAAAAGAGCGCTATCGCGTATACTCTCTTCGATGGCGTCGAGCAAAACCCCACCATCGAAAATATGGAAGCAGGCTTGAAAGCATATCTTGATCATGGCTGCGACGGCATCGTGGCGTTTGGCGGAGGATCTCCAATGGATTGCGCCAAAGTCATCGGCGCCCTCAAATCCCACCCCAACCAATCGGTTCATTCGTTTCGGGGTTATTTTAAAATCAAAAACGAATTGCCGCCGCTTTTCGCGGTGCCCACTACAGCGGGAACCGGATCAGAGGTGACAGTGGCGGCGGTTGTGAAAGATGCAAAAAATCATGAAAAATTCGGCATTGGCGATAAGCGCCTGGTACCCAAATGGGCGATTCTTGACCCGGATTTAACCGTAAGCCTGCCGCCGCATATTACCGCCGCAACCGGAATGGATGCCCTGACCCATGCGGTGGAATCGTATATCAGTCGCATTTCCTTCGCCATTGCCGACGAATATGCGGAAAAAGCCGTCCGCCTCATCCTTGCCAATTTGGAAAACGCATATGACAATGGATCTGATATTCAAGCCCGTAACAACATGCTGCTGGCCTCTTACTACGCCGGCTTGGCGTTCACGCGGACCATGGTTGGGTATGTGCATGCGATCGCTCATAATCTGGGCGGGCTTTATGGCATCCCGCATGGATTGGCCAATGCAACGATTTTGCCTTACATCCTGGACTATTCCCGCAAGGATGCACAAACACGATTGGCCCGACTCGCCGTGGTCGCAAACATCGGCGAAAAAGACAGCTCGGATGAGACGTTGTCCACAATGTTCATTGATCGCATACGACAGATGAACACCAAAATGGGAATCCCTTCCGGGTTCAAGGAAATTCGGGAGGAAGATATCCCCTTGATCGTTAAAAGAACGATGGCTGAAGCCGCATTTGCCTATGCGCCGCCGACCCTGATGAGCGCAAGCCAGTGTGATGGTATGATCAGGAAACTCATCCCCGGATAGGGATTAATCCAGGTTTATTCCGCCTAACATCCGCTTGGCGCTGTGAGTAGGATCCCCTGTATCTGAATCCCATCCAAAGACGGTCCAGTACATTTTCATCATGCCTTCAATATCAAAAGCTTTTTCGGCCAGGGGGCCATTTTCAAGGGGAGGGTGCCCGGCGAGACGATCGGTAATTTTAAAATCCATGGGATGGATGCCGTGCTTGATGTTGAACATCTGCCGAAGTGTTTGGATTCTCTCGCCAATTTCCATATACGCATCAGCAGACCGATGCCAGCCCGTAGCGGCATTGAGCCAATCGAACACCGGCCAATTTTGGATGCCTAGACTTGCGGCAAACCAGCAACCTCCCACACCATCGGTCACCATTTTATAGCAACTGTTGGCCTTGGCCTTCAGCGCATTCGCTTCGCTTACTTCATATTCTTCCTTTTTTGGCATTTTTGTGACTTTCGGCGCCCATGATACCTTGGACCATAAGTTGCTCACGTTGTAGATCAAAGCCCCACCGGTCGTGTGC
>JABDRH010000017.1 GCA_013041835.1 Desulfatitalea sp.
GCCGTTTATCTTGCCGTGGGTGTCATGGCGACCTTCTTTCTAACCATCACCGTGCTGCTTTGCATGATGTCGATGGGACGCCGCCGTCCCGGGAAAGACCGACGCGCCGCCAAGCAGCTCGGCGCCCCCCTTTCCCGGTTCTTGACATGGGTGATCGCAACAAACCTCAATCATACCCATAAAATCCTGGTCGTGTCGGCGCTGATTTTCGCTTTGGCCTTCGCCGGCATGGGCAAGTTATCCGTGGGTTTCAACTTCCTTGAAGAGTTCAAGGAAAAAGTCGAATTCCGTCAGCATACCGAATACATCGAAAAGGTCATGGGCGGCATGCTTAGCCTGGTCTATGTCTTCGACGCGGGCAAGCCCGACGGCATCAAGAATGCCGATCTACTGCAACGACTGGCGGATCTGCAAAAAAAAGCCGATAGCGATCCACTGGTGAAAAAGACCTACTCCATCGTGGATATCCTGAAAGATCTCAACCAGAGCTTTCACGGAGACGATCCGGCCTACCACACCCTTCCCGCGGACAACGCGCTGATCAGCCAGTATCTGCTCCTATACGAAATATCCGGGGGAAAGGAGCTGCAGGACTATGTCACCGGAGACTATGCCCGCACGGCCCTGGAGATTCGGATGGAGATGACCGCCTCTGAAAAGATCAAAAGGCTGATACGCGACCTTGATGCCGCCCTGGACCGTGACACCACCGCCCGTGTCCAAACCACCGGCATCGGTCTTTTATGGATCAAAATCTGCGATTATATCGCCAGCAGCCAGATTTTCGGTTATTTGATGGCATTTAGCATGATCGCCTTTCTCATGTGCGTGGTTTTCCGATCGGTCAAAGTGGGCCTGTTGTCCATGGTGCCGAACCTGGCCCCCATTGTCTTGTGCCTAGGGCTAATGGGATGGCAAGGACTTCATCTGGATTATTTCAGGCTTCTTCTGGCAACCGTGGCCATCGGCATCGCCGTGGACGACACCATTCATCTGGTGGCCCGCATGCGAAAAGAATTTCTTCAATGCGGCGACTACGCAGCCGCCCTTTCGAATAGCATGTCCAGCGTCGGACGCGCCCTGGTCATCACCTCCGCCATCCTGATGCTGGCGTTTTCCGCTTTTCTTTCCTCCCAGATGGTCGTGCTGGCCAGTTTCGGCGTCCTGTTGATGCTAACGATTTTCACGGCGCTCGTGGCCGATCTTTTTCTCATGCCGGCGCTGATTCTCGTATTCAAGCCTTTCGGCAGGCCGGCAACGGTCAAGGCGGGACCGGCCGTGCTCGAAACCGATTTGCTGTAAATTAGGTCCCGTCCCATGCGTCATGAGAAGGCCTCAAAAAACAATTGATCTGAACCCATAATTCAATCGGGAATGCAATGACGCACTGGGATATCGCCGTTATCGGGGCCGGCATCGGAGGACTGTGCACCGCCGCCCTATTGGCCCGAGCCGGTAAAAAAGTATTGATATTGGAAAAGGACGGCGCCATCGGCGGGGCTGCCAAATCCACCATCTACAAAGGCCATGTCCTGGACGACGGCGGCCACATACCTTCTCAGGCCGGCCACCTGGAAGCAATTTTCGAAGATCTGGGATTGCCCTACCCGGAAAAAATCCCCACGCGCCAAAGCGAAATTTTCAAAGACGGCCGCTGGATCAACACGCGCGAACTGTTTACGACAAAAATGCTAAAAAAAGCGCTGAACAGCATGCTCCGCCTCTCCCCCGAAGAGATTGCCGCGCTTGACGACATCCCCTTGAACGAATGGGTCCGGCAATTGACCGACGACCCCGGAATTGCCTACCTGTTCTACTATTTCGGATGCGCCACCAGCGTCGGAAATCGATATGAAGCCTATTCGGCCGGCGAGATGATATACATCCTGCGTGAAATCCTGGACGCCGGCCTCAGCCTGGGGAGCCTGGGCGGCGCCATCAAAGGCGGCATGAATCGCCTCATGGAACCCTTGGCCGACTATGTCATCGCCCATGGCGGACAGTTGCGGCTGAACACGCCGGTGGATAGCGTGCAAATCCAAAACGGCCGCGCGGCGGGTATCAACGTGGAACATGGCGAACGCATTTTCGCCCATCAGCAACTGGACCTGGAATTGATCGAAGCCGATTGCGTCGTCGCCACCGCGCCCCTGTGGAATATCTTTTCCCTGTGCGACGAAACGCTCTTTCCCGCGTGGTGGGTAGACGGGGTAAAATGGATCTCGAAAAAAGTCAGTTATGTCTACAGCATCATCTATGGTCTGGAGACGCCGCTTTTCGACGAGAACATTTTTCGCTTTGCCCCCGATCGACCGTCATCCGGCTTCTCCGCCGTCTACTATCCCATGAACACCTATGGCGCGGATGCCAACCAACATCAGTTCCACGTTTCCTACCAGGGACACTTCGACGAAATGCCGGATCTGCTGAATTCCCACAGCGCCAAGGTCAGAAACCAAGTCCGATCGTTTCTGCATCTGATGGAAAAGGAAACCTTCGAACGCTTCCCCGCACTAAAGAAAAACTATTTATGGCGCATCGCCCACGCCAATGTCTACAATATCGCCCAATCCCCAGGCCTGGTCGGTGATAAGCGCCCATCGATGAAGCCCCCCGGAATAAAGAATCTCTTCTTGGTTTCCGGCGCCACGAAGCAAGCGCGCGGCATCGGGCTTCAAGCCGTCGCCAATTGCGCGCGAAAAGCAGCGGCAGCCATCGTCGCGGTGCACCCATAAACCAATTTACCCCAATGATGCCGCCATGGTCATCACGATGCCTACACATTTGGCCATATCATTGGATTTATGTTATAAATCCTCATCATCGGCATCATTGAAACAATTTATCACTGGGACTAACCACCCCCTTACCGCCTTTATTCAGCACATGGGTATAAATCATGGTGGTGGAGACATCGCTGTGGCCCAACAACTCCTGAACCGTGCGGATATCGTAGCCATCTTCCAACAAATGGGTGGCAAAACTGTGACGCAGGCTGTGGCAGCTACCCGACTTGTGGATACCAGCGGCGCGGATGGCCTTTTTTACAGCCCGTTGGAGCACGACCTCCGTCAAATGATGACGTTGTTCAATCCCTGATCTAGGATCAACCGAACGTTTGGCCGCGGGAAACACATATTGCCAGCCCCATTCGCGATTGGCATTGGGATATTTCCGGATCAAAGCAAAGGGCATATATACGGTCCCGAAACCATCCTTTAATTCATTTTGGTGGAGTTGCCTGACTCTGAGAAGGTGCCGTTGAAAAGGTTCCATGACAACTTCCGGCAACATGGTCACACGATCCTTTTGCCCCTTGCCGTCCCTCACCATGATTTGTTTATATTTAAAATCAATATCTTTTACCCTTAACCGCAGGCATT
The DNA here is from genome assembly GCA_013041835.1 of Desulfatitalea sp. Classification (GTDB taxonomy): domain Bacteria; phylum Desulfobacterota; class Desulfobacteria; order Desulfobacterales; family Desulfosarcinaceae; genus Desulfatitalea. The sequence continues at coordinate 3,384 of JABDRH010000017.1, forward strand.
CCATCAAGCGCAGGCCGGCTCCATACAGCATCTGCCCCATGATCCATGTTTTTCCTTCCAATTGAAGCAGAATCGCTTTGACCTCATCGCGAGTGAAAACAACGGGCATCTTTGAAGGGCGTTTTGCATACTCGAATTTATCAAATCGTCCTGGGTCCATATCAAGGACATACCGATACAGAAAAACGATTGCGCATAGGGCCTGATTCTGAGTGGAGCTGCTCACTTTCTTCCGAACAGCCAAATCAGTTAAGAATTCAGTTAGATGATGTTCTTTCAAGTCAGCGGGGTGTTTCATCCCATGGAAATAAATATAGCGTTTTACCCAATCAACGTAGGACTGTTCAGTGCGGATACTATAGTGTTTAAGTCGGATAACATTGCGAACCTGATCCAACAATTTTGGTTTTCCGGAAACTAAAGGTACTGAGCCATTCGTAGCCCGGCTATTTTGGTTTGCCCCTTTCACGGTGGCCCTACCATCCATATGACCTCCAAGT
>JABDRH010000018.1 GCA_013041835.1 Desulfatitalea sp.
CACGGTACAATAGCTCAGATGGGATTCGTTTTTGAAGTATGCGGCTGTTGGCGGCACCACGACCATCGTCACAGAGGCCATGGAGATCTATCCGGTGGCCGGTTTGGCCGGAATCATGGATTTTCTCGCCTCCCTCAGGGATCAACCGATAAAGTTCTTTGCCACGGCACCGGCCATGGTCTCCACCAGCCGGGCGGCCAGCGGCATTTCTGCCGACGATCTGGAACGACTGCTCTCACTGGAGGAGATCGTCGGGCTTGGGGAGTCCTATTGGCAGGGGGTGCTCCAGAACCCGGAAGCGTATCTGCCGCAATTTGAAAAAACCCTCGCCCATGGCAAGCGCCTGGAGGGGCATTCCGCCGGTGCCCGGGGTACCCGGCTGCAGGCCTATGCGGCTTGCGGGATATCCTCGTGCCACGAACCCATCAAGGTCGACGAAGTGCTGGAGCGACTTCGGTTGGGCATCTATGTGATGGTGCGGGAGGGAAGCATCCGGCGGGACCTTGAGCAGATTGCCGCCATCAAGGACATGGCCGTCGACACGCGGCGGCTGATCCTGACCACGGACGGCGTTAGCCCGGCCGATCTGATGGAGAAGGGCTACATGGAATTTCTCGTGCAAAAGGCCATCGACTGCGGATTCAATCCGGTCACGGCGATTCAGATGGCCACCTTGAACGTTGCCGAGCACTTCGGTTTGGACGACCGGATCGGCGGCATCGCACCCGGCAAGTATGCCGACCTGGTGTTGATCCCCGATACGCGGACCATCCGGGCCACGTGCGTCATCAGCAACGGCCGCGTCATCGCCAGGGAAGGCCGATTGATAGCGTCTCCACGCAAGCACGCTTTCGCTCCGGCGAGCCTCGACAGCATTCGACTGCCAGGGCCCATCACGCCAGCCCATTTTGCCCTGCCCTGCAATGGCGACGGAGACGAGGCCACCGTTCGGGTGATAGAGATGGTGACCGATCTGGTCACCCGGGAAACATCGCTGACGCTGCCTATAAAGAGGGGAGAGATCCTTGCGGATGTGGACAATGATCTGATCAAGATCGCCGCCATCGATCGCACCCGCTTTCCGGGCAAATGCTTCACCGGCCTCATCAAGGGATTCGGCCTGCGATCCGGCGCCATGGCTTCCAGCGCGGCATGGGACACATCGTGCATCGTCGTTGTGGGAGTAGAGGAGAACGACATGGCGCTTTGTGTCAACCGCATCCGGGAGCTTCAAGGCGGAACCGTGGTCTGCGCCGGCGGACGGGTGATCGAAGAACTGTCCATGCCGATCTTCGGCTACATTTCTCCTTTGCCCCTGGAGGAACTGGCCGGGAAGACAACCGCCATCCGGCAGGCCGCCGCCGGTCTCGGCGTCGCCTTTTCCGATCCCCTGCTCACCCTCGTCACGCTCACCGGCGCGGCCATTCCCTATCTTCGCATCTGTGAAGAGGGCCTGGTCAATCTGAAAAGCGGACTGACCATGGGCCTCTTTTCACTGTGAACCGGGACGGTTGTCCCGAAAAATCGCGACAGGCGAGCATTTCGACTGGATCTGCTCGGATTTAACCCTGTCGGCCATTGGCGCTAGGCCGTCTCATGCAATTTGCCCAGCTCGAAGCGTTTGATCTTAGGGCCTCGGCAAAAATTTAAATCCAACAGGCGATTTTTTTACGAAAGCTGCTTTAAAGCATCTTCAAGCTTCTCGCATTTATTGTGCAGCCCTAGTTTTTTTCTTATACTCTGGCGGTGAAAAGAAACTGCGTGTTCGGAAATAAACAAGATGTCTGCAATTTCTTTGCTTCGGAGGCCCTCTTTGATCAGGGCGGCGATTTCCATCTCTCTGCTTGTAAATCCATAATCACCGGATGAGAGTCGAATGGCAAACTTCGATGTGATTTCCCGTAAGTTTTTGTCAATAACGGACACCAGTTTTTTTTGTCGGCCGTTAAGTTCCTTAGTCTGAAGTTCTCTGAGAAAGGGGAGGATGAATTTATCTATGTTTTCCTGAATACTGATTTTGTTCGCGTCATCAAAATCTTGATCGAGCAGAAGCTTAGGGTTCGCGCAAAAATAAATTCACATTTTCGAGGGTGCTAAAGTGTAATTCCATTGTGGCAAATTATTTGCCTCTTTAATCATCAATTGCCTAATCTGTTGGTTTGACACCCTCTCACCAGTTTTGTACTTTTTTCTTATAAAATGGGTGTTGACCTTTAGATCAGATGACGTTTTAGTTGTTCGAATACATTTCAAAGCAGTTTCATAACTGACAAGAGGTTTGCCCGCCCAGTTCTTTGAAATTTCAGAAAACAAACGATGTTCTATCGGATTCCATTTTGATGAACCAGGAGGATAGTGACATACACTGACAGTTAAACCATAATTGTCACACAAGTTTTTTTGTAGTCGATATTTCCACACTCTTGAACGTGCGCTGTTGCTTCCTCCGCAATCAGCTAAAATCAGGATCTTATCGGAATCGGGATAATTTTTTCTGCCCTCGTTTTTCCACCATGATTCGATTGAATCAACTGCAAATGCCTGGGTATCATGTGTTGTTCCTAAAAAGACAGTACCGCGATTCATTTGGGTATCAAAAATGCCATACGGGATCGCCTTGCCGATAGAGTCTGAAGGAAAGTCGTGATCTTTTACTAAAACAGGTTCCTTTTCCCAGCTGCTGCCTGCATTTTTAAAATTTACGATTAATTCTTTCTTTTTCGTATCAACGCTGATTACAGGACTGCCGGCTTTTGCATATTGTTTTCTCTTTTGTTCGATATGCTTGAACTGATTATCCCGATCATCCGGATCCGGTGGGTTCTTGTTGCCGCACTCAATGCTTTTATAGTTGGAGGCCAATCTGTCAGACCTGTGTGTGCGATGACGATATACATCGTGGCTTACGGTATGGGCCGCCGCGTTTTGCATGGTTGCCGTCTGTCCGGGAAAAGCTGGATAAACGGCAAGCAGGGTGACACAAAGTTAAGATAATACCAGCGCGATCACCAATGTCATGTCTGAATACTTTGCGTTGGCAATGTCGGGGAAGAGCGTTTTCTTATACACGTTGTTGAAGGGAATGTTTCTGCTTCCCATTTTCTATTTCAAATATGTTGACTATTTCTGGAGAAAATCCGAAAAAGCGAATCGCATCGCAAGTGTAATGTGTGCTCATAACGTTAAATAAACCCTAATGCCGTTGACATTACGGTAAACACGCTTTTTCGTATCATTCATCATCACGACCGTATGTTTTTCTGTCCAACTAAAATACAATTCAAATAATGTCCATCCGGACCCGGGCAACGAATTCGGCAGCTCCCAAAAAGAACTCCGTCTTGACAACCACCAAATCCAGTACCGGTCCTTCTCCCTTGCCACAAGGTCATGGTAATTTTCATGATTCCGATGGGTGAGACATTCAGAAATGTTGCAGGCCCGGCCATCATTTCGGAAGCTTGCGGGTGGCATAATGCTTGCATTGTTTCCGCACTTTAGGTTCGCGTAAAAATAAATTCGCAGAGGTGATGGGTAAATATGGCATAGATTAAAAGGAGAGAAATATGAAACACGTATTCATCGTAGTTTTAGTTATTGCATCTATGTTATTCGTTGTTAACTCTTGCGGCACCAATAACACAGATAGCGATGATGTAAAACCATCCAATGAGATCGGAGACGAAAACAATGACGAAGAAGACAATGAGCCAATGGCGATTACTCCGATTGCCCATACCGATGTTGTTCCGTATCAGCGCGTAACCCATGATGCATCTTTCGATTTTGGTGTTGTCGCATTCTCCAAACCCGGAATTGACAATGTATCCTTTGCGATAGCCTCCGGTACGGCAATGTATAACGGCACTTCTCCATTGGTGTCTACCTCAATGGCTTTGAACACTCGCGTTGCTTCCGCTGAATACGATGGGGTCTGGGAATACTATGTGACAATTGCAGCCTCCGATTTTTCAGGCAATGGCACTTTTATTGTTACGCCCACGGTAACCGATAACGAAGGCAATACACGCGTTTTAGACGCGGTTACAATGATCGTGGAGGGCGACAGCGCTTACACTCACAATTTTGCATACGTTAATAGCTCTACTGGTAATGATGTGATAGGGCAGGCCAATACAGCATTAAGATTTCAAACAATTCAGGCGGCGGTTACCGCGGCTCAAGCAGCAAACGGCGAAGACAGCTC
>JABDRH010000156.1 GCA_013041835.1 Desulfatitalea sp.
CCTTTGACGATATCCCGCAGCAGGGTCAGATCGCCGCTCGATTGCAGTTTCGCGAGCCGATCCGCCAGTTTCCTTTGGGACGCAGCCAACTGATCGATGGCACGGCTGTTGTGGGCGATAGCGCCGAAGGCCTGTTTTGTATTGGCGCTGCTGACGCGCCCCAGGGCCAGCATGTCCTGATGCCTGGCAACGGCCAGCCGCACCCGGCGACCGCCGGGAAGTCTGGCCGCCACAACGCCGGGGGGCCCTACCGGATTCAGTCGTTTCGGCGGGGTCATACGTGCGCCTTGAATTTTTTGTTTTTTCCCGGTGGCCGCGGGCTGGCTTTGCCCAAGGGTGTGAAGTTCACGTCGCAGGCGCTTTTCGATGCGGCCCTTTGTCTTTGCAATGAGCTTTCGGACATGCTGGCGATCACCGCGCAGTGCTCCGGAGACGGCCAGTAGAACATCCTGGGGTGATGCGACGGCCTCGTTTGTACCGGGGATTAGCTGTGCGGGTCGTTGACGGCTCATCGGTTTAGCCCTTCCCTGATAAGGGTTTGGCGGCCGGATCCTGAGTGTCGACCATCCACGCCACCTGAAGTTTTTTCAACGCCGGCAGATTGGAGGGCATCTGCACAAGAATTCTAAGGTGGCCGTAAATGACCGCTGTTTCAAGTAACGAAACAGGGGCCAAATCCAGCGATTCGTCCGCGAATTCTACCGATTGAATCGTCGCTACAGCCGGTACGTTTTGCAATGTTCGAAAATCCTGTAGATGATCCGGTGCGATACGCGGTGAGAGGTCTTCTACCGAGAGCGCCGCGTAAAGGTGCCTTTGTCTATCTTTTTTGTACACAAAATCTTGTACCGTGACATTCTTAAGATCGGTGACCCCGGTGATGAAACGCTCGTGCTGGCGACCGCTAAGCAACCACCAACCGGTTAACAGATTCGCCAAGGGAGCCGTGTAGGACCACACATCCAGGCCCTTGATGGAATCTTCTTTCTTGCCAGGTTTTCCCGAGAGCAGGCTCGCGGCTTCATCACCGAACAGCCACACGGCCAGCGAGAGGGCCAGCACCAGATTGTTCTCCGCGATTGGATTGCTTCGCTGCCCGTAAGCGGCCATCAGCGGCGCGGCGCTCAAAACCACGAGTTGATTCCAAAGCTCACGCCGCTGATGTTTTCGCAGTATTTCCTTTTGCTTTTTTCGATTGGTTTCGACTTCTCGAATAACAGGTATCAATGCACTGTCGACCCGGCGGCCGATCTTCTCATCGCCCGTTAGGATACGGTTGCGCAACTTGTGTTCCTTTTTCAGCCGCATGCGACTGAGCCGGGCGGTATCGCGCGTCAACCGCCTTGAAAACCGCCGCGTTGCCGCTGCATTGGCGTCGAGCCGACGTGCGCGGTCAAAACGCTTAAATCGGATGGCATTGGCGATGCGATCAAATTCCCTGACAGGCACGGGTGCCGGCCGCAGATTCAGCCAGACGGATCTGCCGTTTGGCAGCATTGCGACCAGCGCCCGGGCGCCTCGAACGCGAGGGGCCCGGTTATTGGTTTTCATCGTGCCTCCATGGTAGCGGCTGGCCTGTTCCACCGGGTCCAACTGTTTTTCGCAAGCGTCATATCAACTGCTGCTCGATGGCGGTCACTAAGAGGCGCTCTTCTTTCTTTGATATTTTGGATCCAATGTATCTACTTCCCACGCGACATCCGCCCAACTGTTGGTAACCAAATTTTCTCCGATCAATTTCAGGTTGAGTTTTCCATTTTCAATCTTGGCTTCGACGCCTTGAACTTTTTCAGAGGTCGCATGAACGGTTGTGACCACAACCGGATCGCCTTCAAACGATTCGAAGTTAATGTCATTACCCACAGGCAAGGTGATCGATTGTGTGTCAGTACCGGTCACGTGCTCAACTCCGGTAACAAACCGCTCGTGCTGTCTGTTTCTCATAAAGGCGTAGACAAGGCCCCAATTGGCGAACGGTGCGGCGATATTCCATATACCTGTCCCCTTGCGCCACTTTTTGCCGCCGCGAGCCACGTATCGGTCGATGATATCGTCGGCGGCCAAAAACAGTGTCGTTGAACCGGCGATAAACAGGTTTTTCTTTGTAAACGGACTCGCATTGTCGCCGTAAGCACGGTCGCCATATGCCGCAAACAATGGAATCGCGCTTGCGGCCAGAACGGTATTCCAGGTCGAACGCCTCTGCTGCCGCCGGATCTGGCCAAGCATCTTCCGGTCTTGTTTACGGCCTGACTTTTTCTGGCTGCTCACCAATTTGGTGATGCGTTTGTCGAGATTTTTATCCCCATCGACAATCTGTTTGGTCAAAAGCTTGGTACTCTTGAGCTGTTGGGCTGTGAGCGACTTGGCTGCGGTGCTCTGGGCCGATTTGAGCAATTTTATGTTTTTGGCATGCACGCGAAGGGCTTTGGTCTGTTTGACGCTATTGGTACGAATCTGCCGGGTCAAACGGTTCATATCCGTTCGGGTCGCCAGCGCGGGTTTGAACATCATCTTGGTCCTTCGACCGTTGGGCAAAATTGCCCAGACATAACCGGTGCCAAGGGCTTTGCTGATTTTAGGCATCGACACACGACCGCGCCCGCGGATACCGCGCAACTTTTTATGCAGCATGTGCTGTGTTCTTTTTGCTGTGCGGGTTGCCTTGCGCCGTGCGGCCCGCGCTCTCATTTTCATGAAACGGGCCCGCTTGATGGCCTTTTGACGCGCAATCCAGTCACGACGCCGGGCACTGGCGCTGCGCCGCTTGGAACGACGCCTTCGCTCCGCGGCATCCATTGCTACGGCTTCACCGGTGTCGGCATACCCCTCATCAAAGGCTTCGTCATCGTCGTCATATTCCACGACGTCGTAAGCCTCGTCGTCGTCACCATCTTCGACCTCATATGCTTCCTCATCATCCAGATCATCCTCCAGATACGCCTCGGCAGCTTCGTCATCGTCGTAATCTTCGAAACTTTCGTAGTCTTCGAAATCTTCGGCGTCGTAGGCCTCGTCATCATCCAGGTCGTCCTCATCGAACGCCTCGATGCTTTCGTCCTCATCGAGGTCATCCTCCAGGTATTCAAACGCCTCCGTATCCTGGTAGTCTTCTGCATAGTACCCTAAATCCTCAGCTTTTTGATTGTCCATAATGACCTCCGTTCAGACTTTTGTTTGCGCCCCGAGGGCTTGTTATGCGTTCAGTTATCGATTCATTCACCTAGGCCGCGGATTCCGGCGTCCATTGGGCTTCGGTCTTGCCGATGATGGCGGCGCCGAGGGGCGCCGTTGGGCGTGCGTCACCCGGTCATCAACATATTCGTATTCGTCGCCAAATTCCTGCTCATCGGGCATTTCCAGAATCTGGACACGGGCCAGATGGGTCACCATGGTGGACTGCAACTCCCGCATCAGGGAAAGCTCTTCGATAACCGCCTTTTGCGATTTCACCAATTCGCGTAGCTGCCTTCGCAACAAACGCACTTCTTGACGCAGGTCGGAAACCCCTTCCGTTTCCAATTCAACAAGATCCTCCCGCGCTTGCAGATTTTCCAGAAACTTCGGAAGTACTTTGACCGCCAAGCCTATAAGATCGTTGGCCGATCCGCCCGCGTTTTCAACGCCGGTAAACCCTTTTGAATCCGCCGCGGCCCTCAGGGCGCCCTCTAAGCCTTTTGCTATGGTATCGTTCATGGTTTCACCTGTTAAAAGTTGATAGGATCACAAGCCATCAAAGCCCGCATCACGCGCCCACGCTTCTGACGCATCCATCTCATCGCTGTCCTCTTTTCCGATTCCGGCAAACCCATCCAGTTCATCGTAACGATCCAGTTCTCCCTGATGGCGCAAGTACTCTAAAACCAAAGCGCTGCGTTCTTCGGTGCACTCTGGATCAGCGATATACTCACCATCGTCGCTGATGAGGTAGTCGGGAATTTTCGCAGCCGTTTCGCCGGTCAGGGCTTTGAGCTCAAACGCCGACGCCTGCGCCAAACGAGCGATGGTGGCCATCACATCGCCCATTGGAATCTGTACCGGCATACGGGTCGAATCGTCCGCTTCCACGTATAGTTCGCCTTCCCTGTCACGGAAAAGGGCCGACCGCAGCGCCTGCATGATTTGGGGGTTGTTCAACAAGCTGGCCAATTGTGCGGTGTTGTTCAAAGGCGGCCTGGCTTGGGCCCCAGCCGGTCCGGGGGCTCCGGTCCGCGCCGGCGCTTGACGCCCTGCCGGCGGTGGCGGCGAATATCTTCGGTATGGACGTACCGGCTGCGCCCCACGCTGAACGCCCGTCGGCATTCGAGGCGTTTGGCCGGGGCGTATACTACCCACTACGTTTCGGGCCATGCCTGCGCCCTGGCCCAAACGCCGGGACCACAGCGCGATGTCTCGTGCCGTACGATTATTGCCCCCAACGGCGCCTGCGATGCCGCCCGCAACCTGGGCGCCGGTTTGGAACAAGCTGAGCCCGGTCTGGAGGCCCTGGGTCACTCTTGCCCAGTCCACTTCACCGGAATGCATGGTATCTTCAACGAAAGCGCCTATCAGTTCGGCCTGCTCAGATGCCGTTAACTCGGGTGTGGTTTCAAGAAAGCGAAGCACGATTTGTGCAAGGTCGACGGCATCGGATGGATAGCCGATGCCGGGGGCATCGAACGTCTCCTCTTCGAACGCGTCCTCGGCGAAGTCTTCGTCGTCATCGTCATCCTCATCCTCTTCGTAATCTTCCCAATTGAAGTCTTCGTCATTGTAATCATCCTCTTCGAAATCCGCCCAATCCATCTCCGGTGGGGCGTCTTCAAAATAATCGGTATGAAAATCGCTCATGACGGCTCCTTTAGGTCTTGCTCAATGCACCCGGCCCAACCGGAGATTGTTCCCTGGAGGACCTTTAAATAGACAGGGTACATTGTTTTACTTTGCTTTCTATTTCCTGACCGCACCTGCATTTATTTTACTGCAACTCGTGTACCATCTTTGATTTTTTGTTATAACGCATTGATAATTCGGCTTTCTTATCCTTCCGGCCGGAAAGATACGGGTTAAAAGCCACCCACCAGGCATCGTCGAAACATATTGTAACCAGCTAATATTGTGACCGTTTTATACCCACGCCGTGTTGCTGATAACCGGGTCCGCGATAACCCGGTAGAAAATGGCGGATGCAGGCCGAAACTTTCATCTGTAATCTGTTAGGGCGCATCAGCGCCGGGCTCTCTTGGCTCTGAAATCGAAAATCAAAACAACGTCTTCGAGCAGCTCCGGCACCTTGGCGTCCCCGGTGCCGACGGTTAAGGTCCACGTTCCGGGCCCGCCTTTTATTTCCGTGTTTGCGCGCAGGGTATGGGACGAAGCCCAGGGCCGCGTCCATCCGGTAACTTGTCCGGCCGCGCCATCTGGCGGGGCAATCTGCACCCGCAACGCAGTGTCGGCCATCTGATGGCGACTGTGGGCATAAACCGTCACCCGCGCCGTGCGTAGATCGAACTCAAGGAACCGTCCCGGCAGCAATGCGCGCGAAAGCGGTAATTTGAGCTCAACATCCTGGTTCGCCTTGACGGCCTGCAACTGTTTCCATAACCCCGGCTGTTCGTGACGAAGGCTCATCCGGTACTGCGGCGATGGCATTTGATCGCTCTGGGCAAGGCCCTTTTCCCAATTCGCGCGGGCCACGATCTCAAGGGGTGTTCCGCCGCTTTTGGCCGTGTAGCACAGGGACAGCACCACATCGGTAAGCCGGGACAAATCGATCACGTTATTCGATTGGTGCATGTCAATTCGCCACGAAGAAATGGCGCCGGCGCCTTCAAAGGGCAGATACCGATGGTCGTCAAAAC
>JABDRH010000027.1 GCA_013041835.1 Desulfatitalea sp.
GAGCTGGACGCGAGCGGGGGAGACCGGCTGGCAGCGTGTTACGAGACCACACGAACCATGTGGATTCCAAATTTGGCGGCGGTTTTGGCCGACGTTGCCGGTTTCACGGTTCTGATTCTGGCAAAGATCATCCTGATGCAATATCTGGCCGTCATCATGAGTTTCTGGATGGCGACGATCCTTTTGACCGGATTTTTGGTGCCCGCCGTCTGTAGTATTTTTCCTTTCAAGGTGAATACCTCGGAATGGAAAAAGGAGACCTGTCAGACGGACTGGATGGCCAGGCTGATGATGCGCGTCACCAATTTTTCCATATCCCCCGGGACAAGGTATGTAACCGGCGGCATCATCCTCGTTCTCGCTGTTTTCTGTGTCTATCAGATGGGCCAGTTGAAGATCGGTGATCCTGAGACCGGATCGTCCATCTTTTATCATGACCACCCGTTCAACCAGGATACGGCCCTGATTAACGAGCGGTTCAAGGCCTCCTCGGAGAACTTGGCGCTGTTCTATGAAGGTGAGAAAGGCTCTATTTATGATCCTGCGGTTCTGACGACCTTTGAAAAATTCGACCGGTACATGGCGGCCGAACTGCCGGATATTTACAAGTCCTCTTCTTCGATCATCAATATCGGCAAAACGCTCAATCTTACCCTTCACGACGGTGATCCGATCTGGTACCAACTTTACCGCAACGAAACGCAGTTGACGGGGCTTCTGGGGTATCTCAAAAAATCGATGGGGGTCGGCAACTTGCGGCGATTCGCGGATTCCGCCCTGAAAAGATCCCAAATCAATCTCTTTTTCTCCGATCACACGTCGGACAATCTTCTGCGTATCCGTGACGCGGCCACCCGGTTTTTCGAGAACCATGCGGCTAAAACGGACCGGGGTGAATTTTTGCTGGCCGGCGGAAGAATCGGTATGGAAACGGCGGTGAACGAGGAGATGAAACGCGCCCACCTTTTGATCGATCTTTCCGTGTATGCCGCCATTTTTTTAATCTGCAGCCTCTGTTTCAAATCGGTGGCGGCGGGTCTCATGCTTACCCTTCCCCTGGTCCTTGCCAATGCCATGTGTTTTTCCTACATGTCCCTGAGGCATATCGGCCTTTCCATCAATACGCTGCCGGTGGCCGCCATCGGAGCGGGCCTGGGTGTTGATTTTGCGATATATCTGTACAGTCGGACCATGGAGGAGTTTGCGCAGGAGCGGGGAGATTGGCGCAAGACGATCATGCAGTCCATCTGCACCTGCGGCAAGGCGATTGTCTATACGGGTTTAACGGTTATCCTTCCCATCATCACCTGGTATTTTTTTTCGGACATGAAATTTCAGGCGGAGGTCGGCTTTTTTCTCTCCATTATCATGGGCATCAATGTGATCCTGGCGCTGACGCTTCATCCGCTGCTGATTTATATTATCAAGCCGAAGTTTATTCAGCGAAAGTATTCCGAAGAGCGTATCCCTTCCTGCTTTCATACCATCGAAAGCGCCGCTCTAAAGGACAGACCGTTCAGTGTGTCTTAGGAACAAAGACGATGTCATCATGCCAATAGTCATTGGCACCCGAATAGCGGCGCAAATGGAAAGGAGATGGCGCGCAAAATCGCGGCAAATCAGTTACGCTTTCTGAAACGGAAATCGCGCGGTCTTGATTCATACTTAGGAGGTTAAAAAATGTCGAAAAATGAAAAATGGTCAATCGTCTTTTCAATGATCGGCGTGGTTGTTTTGCTTACCTGTTCCTCGGCAACCGCCATGGATTTCGAGCTTTTTGGAAAACAAGGACATATATTCGGGTACATCAGCCAGAAGGCGCAGTACGGTCTTCACGATGACTTCAACGCGTATGAAGGGTTGAATGAAGCCCTGAACACGATATTTGTGGAGGGGGATATCGGCCTGACCGATAGTTTGAGACTCTATGGCGCGGGCAAATTAACCTCGGACTTGATCTACCAAATTCATCAAAATGATGATCAATGGAAGCGCAAGCAATTCGACCAGTCCAGGGATAAACTCAACATTGATGATGAGTACTGGCAGATTCTCAATGAGCTGCACGCCACATGGGTACACGACCGTTTGATGATCCGTGCGGGAAAACAAATTGTCTCCTGGGGCCAGGTGCTTGGTCTTTCTTCCTTGGCGCAGTTCAATCCCACGGATCTGCGCAGGTTCGCCGGCGTGGACTTGGAGGTGCTGCAAATTCCCATCTGGCTATTAAGGACCGACTATTCCATGCCGGTCAAACCCGGTTTTCTGACGGACCTGACCCTGCAATTCGTTTTCAACCCGAACGCGGACTTTATCCCCAACCAGAACCCTTCCACAGGCAATGACGCAAGCGGTATCTGGG
>JABDRH010000158.1 GCA_013041835.1 Desulfatitalea sp.
CAGCGTATCGGCGTCGGTGCGGGTCTCGATACCCATCTTGGCCAACTCCTGGGAAACGGCGGCGAGGCGGTCGCTCTCCTTGGCGCGCAGATGGGCGACGTTTTTAATAATGGTGGTGCCACGGGCAAAGGCGGCCACCACGGCCAGGGTGGGCACCACATCGGGCATGTGACCCATGTCCACCGTCACGGCCCGCAGGTTGCCACCGGTCACGGCCGTTCCGTCTGCTTCATGTTCCACCCGGCAGCCCATTTGTCCGAATATGTCGGCCAATCCCACGTCGCCCTGACTGGAGGCCGGTATGACCCCCGACACCTTGACCCGCGCGCCGGTGATGGCCGCCGCGGCCCAGAAATAACCGGCCTGAGAAGCATCCGGTTCAACGGCGTGGTCCCCGGCACGGTAAATCTGGCCGCCGGGAACATCGAAAAGGGTGTATTTCTCTTGCTCCCACTCGATGCCGAAGCGGCCCAGGATTTGGGTGGTCATGTCGATATAGGGCCGTGAAACCGGTCCCTGGGTGACCTCGATCCGCAGCCCTTCGGGCAGGCAGGGCGCGGCGAGCAGCAGGGCCGATAAATACTGGCTGCTGGTGCCGCAGTCGATGGTGGTGCGGCGGCCCCGGAGACGGCCCGCGGGCACCACAATGGGCGGACAACCGTTGTTGTGCTGGGCGCGGGCGGCGATACCCAGTTGGTTCAAGCTGTCGAGCAGGGCGTGCATGGGGCGCTCGCACATGCGCGGTGTGCCGGTAAACCGGTACGTGCCGCGGCCCAGGATGGCCACGCCGCTGAGCAAGCGCATGGAAGTACCCGAGTTGCGCAAGTCGATCAGATCGTCACAGGGGCCCAGGCGCCCATCGCACCCAACGATGCACATATGGTCGCCGTGGTCCTGTGCCCGTATGCCCAGGCGCCCCAGGGTCTTGAAGGTGAGCAGGGTATCCTCGCTGCGCAGCGGATGATCGATGCGACACGGCCCGTCGGAGAGCGCCGCGGCGATCAGCAGCCGGTGGGTATAACTCTTGGAACCCGGCACCCGGATCGTGGTACGTGCTTTAACGGGTTTGGTTTCAATAGTCATCATGGTCGTTGTTCATCCATTTTTTCTGATGCCGCCCTATTACCATGTTTTGACGTTCGTGAACAGGACCGACACGCTCAGAAGGCACGGATATGCAAATCGGGGTTGACAGGCCACCCCTGTTTGGTTGATGGGTTGATTGGGCACCGGCCGCGGCCAGCGGCCATCGACGCATAACCCATCAACCCAAGGTGGCCCCATGGAACATCGCCAAATGTCCTTCGCCGGCTCCTGGTATCCGGGGCAGGCAAAAGCCTGTGAACGTGAGATCAATGATTTTCTCTCAGGGCCGGCGGCGTCCGGGCCGGATGCCCCCGGCTGGCTGGGCGGCATCGTGCCCCATGCCGGCTGGTACTTTAGCGGCCGCATCGCCTGCCGCACCATCGACGCCCTGCGCTGCGAGGACCCCATCGACCTGGTGGTGCTTTTCGGCATGCACCTTTCCCCCGGCTCGCCGAATATCATGATGGCCCAGGGCGCCTGGGAGACGCCTTTCGGCGATCTACCCGTGTGCACATCCCTGGCCGATGCCCTGATGGAACGGTATGACTTCGATCAGGAGACGCCCCGGCGTTTTCATCCGGACAACACCATCGAGCTGCAACTGCCGTTCGTCAAACGACTCCTGAATCCGGCCGAAATCCTGGCCATCGGCGTTCCCCCCACCTCCCGATCCCTGGACCTGGGCCGGGCCGTGGCCGACTGGATCGGGCAGACCGGCAAGCGCGCACGCATCATCGGCTCCACGGATCTGACCCACTACGGCGGCGCCTACGGATTTTCTCCCCAGGGCAGCGGCGCCCAGGCCGTGGACTGGGTGCGCGAACACAATGATCGCCAGGTCATCGAGGCCATGCTCGCCATGACCCCCGACCAGGTCATCCAGCAGGGTTTGAATCACCAAAACGCCTGTTGTGCCGGCGCCGCCGCCACAGCCATCGCCACGGTGAACCAAATGGGCGCCGAACAGGCGGAAATCTTAGCCTACGCCACCAGCCACGATAAAAGTCCGGGGGATAGTTTTGTTGGGTATGTGGGCATTCTTTTTAAGTAAATGCCAATAATCTTCCAAACAAGATGGCTAAAAGAACCACAAAAACAGAAAATTGTGAACAGCCGATGCTTAAGCGTCGCTTCACCGCCATGCTCATCGCCGCGAACGATCCGGCGCACGGCGATTTGACGCATTGGGCCTTTTGCCCGGGCATGCGCTTTAATGAAACGGCCAAGTGGTGGGGTGATTTCGGCCGCAGGGATCTTCCCCATGAAGGCATTGACTTGTGCTTGTATAAAACGACAGCGGGCGGCATCGGCCGGCTCAACGCCCGCACCCGCATTCCGGTCATGCACGACGGCGTCGTGCGCGCCATGTTCAAGGACTTCCTGGGTTGGGCCATCGCCATCGAACACCCCACCGATTCGACCGGGGACGTCCCCCTTCTTTCTTTCTATGCCCATACGGTCCCCAGGGCGAACCTGAGAGTGGGTGACGTTGTAGGGACAGGCGATTTGATCGGCACCATCGCCGACACGCGTCAGGCCAAGGCCAGAATTTTGCCCCATTTGCACTTGACCCTCGGACGGATGATCTCACCGCTGGATTTTCGTGACTTTGCGTGGAACCACATTCACGATTCCCAAAAGGTTGCGCTTCTTGACCCCCTGCCGATTCTCGACCGGCCCCATACCCTCCTGGATACCGCCCAGGCGCTGTCTTGTTTGTAGAACGGGTGCCGATTCAATCCGGATTTCGACAGCGATTCCCATCAACAAAGAAGGGCCAGTGAACCTACCGGTCCAACGCCTCCCGCACGGCCCGTCCCAAGGTCTCCATGGTGTATGGTTTGCGTACATAAGCGCAAGCCCCAAGTTCCAGAAGACGTTTGACACGGTCGGTTTCGGAAAAGCCGCTTGCGATTATGGCCTTTTGGCCGGGGAACAGGGCGGCG
>JABDRH010000043.1 GCA_013041835.1 Desulfatitalea sp.
ATACAGCAGCAACAATCCCGCCAGGTCTCGCATCCGGATTATCCGTGAACCCTTGCGAGACCTGTACATTCCCGTTTACGCGGGCGATTATGTGCCGGCCGAATGCGCCGGCCGGGACAAATACACCATCGACGGGAAGGATTACGACGAATGCGCATTCTGCCGGGCGTCCTGCCCCTCGCGGGACGAATTCAAGGAGCCCGATTCCGGTCTTCCACTCAAATGCGACATGTGTGAGGGAGAAGATGAGCCCCTGTGCGTCAAGTGGTGCATTCACGATGCCCTGGTCCTAGCGCAAAGGACAGAAGAAGCTGACGAGGAACTGGCGTGCGAGACACTTGACGTCGGTCTGGAAGCGCTGGCGGACCGGCACGGGCTTCAGAAACTCAAGGACGCCATCGCCCGCATGTCAAAAAGGGAGTAAAACGTGGAAACAGTCGCCCCCTTCAAAGAAGTCATTGATGAAATCAAAGCGGCCGGCGGAGAGGCCTTCAGATTCTGCTTCCAATGCGGGTTGTGCGATACCGTCTGCCCCTGGAACCGGGTGCGGCAGTTCAGCATCCGCAAGATCATCCGGGAGGCCACCTTCGGATTGACCGAGATCGAAGGCGAGGATATCTGGCGCTGCACGACCTGCGGCAGATGCCCGGAGCGCTGCCCGAGAGGCGTTCAACAGATCGAAGTGGGAGTCTCCCTGCGCCGGGTGGCTTCGGCCTACGAAGTCTTTCCGGCATCCGTGCGCTCGGCCCGGACCGCCCGGGCCAGTCTCATATCCGAAGGCAATCCCCTGCAAGGGCAGCGCGCCAGCCGGGCGGATTGGGCCAAGGATCTTTCCTTCAAGACCCACCAAGAGGGAATGGAAGCCCTATATTTTGTGGGCTGCTACCTCAGCTATGACCCCAGGATGAAAAAGGTCGCCACGGCCACGGCAGATATCCTGAAAAAAGCCGGCGTCGACTTCGGTATTCTCGGGACCAAGGAAAGCTGCTGTGGCGAAAGCATCCGCAAGACCGGCAGCGAGGCGGTCTTTAAAGACCTGGCCCGGGAAAACATCAAAACCTTCATCGACCACGGTGTCAGAAAGGTCATTGTCTCCTCTCCCCATTGCTACCATACCTTCGTCAACGAGTACCCCGAATTCATGGTCAACTTCGAGGTCGTTCACATCTCCCAGTACCTGTTGGAACTGATCCATGACGGAAGGCTTTCCCTCAGCCGGGAGGTGGGCCAAAAGGTGACCTACCACGACCCTTGCTACATGGGCCGGCACAACGGCATATACGACGAACCCCGGGACCTTTTGAACAAAGTACCGGGTCTGGACCTGGTGGAGATGGCCGATGCGCGCAAAGACAGCCTGTGCTGCGGCGGCGGCGGCGGCAGGATCTGGATGGACACGCCAAAGGACGAACGTTTCTCGGACCTCAGGCTGGAGCAGGCCAAAACGGCCGGCGCCGATGTATTGGTCACGGCCTGCCCGTATTGCATCACCAATTTCGAGGAGAGCCGGCTCAACCTGGAATACGATGACATCATCGAGGTGAAGGACATCACCGAAATCATACAGGCGGCGTTGTAGCGCGAACCGCCCCCGACAGGGGACCGGATCCCGCGGCCCCCAATAGGATGACAAGGAGAGGGACATTGAAAAACGAAGTGTTGCCAACCGAAATCCTTCAACAGTATGACGACAACCTGGCCGGTCAAAACTTTGGTGACGTCCTGGTGGTGGGCGGCGGGATCAGCGGTATCCAGTCCGCGCTGGATCTTGCCACTGCCGGGTTCAAGGTGTACCTGGTCGAAAAAGGTCCGAGCATCGGCGGGCACATGGCCCAGCTCGACAAGACCTTTCCGACCAACGATTGCTCCATGTGAATTCTCTCACCCAAACTGGTCGAGGTCGGCCGGCATCCAAACATAGAGATTTTCACATTCACCGAAGTGGGCGATGTGGAAGGGCAAGCGGGTGACTTCACGGTTTCCCTGAAAAAAAAGCCCCGATACATCATAGAAGAAAAATGCACGGGCTGCGCCACCTGCGTCAAGTACTGCCCGGTCGAGTATCCGGACCCGTTCAACCAGGAGATTTCGGACAACAAGGCGGTCCATGTCTATTTCTCCCAGGCGATTCCGCTGGTGGCCTATATCGATGAGAGCTGCCTCTACCTGAAAGAGGGAAAATGCGACATCTGCCGGGGCGTGTGCCAGGCCGAGGCGATCGATTTCAAACAGACAACGGAAAAGATGACGGTCCATGTGGGGGCCATCATCCTGGCCGCCGGCATTACGCCTTTTGATCCCGCGGTAAAGGATGAATACGGCTACGGCAGGTTTGCGAACGTGATCACCAGCATGGACTACGAACGGCTGCTCTCTTCCACCGGGCCCTATGAAGGCAAGGTGCTGCGGGCCTCCGACAAGCAACATCCCAAAAAGATCGCCTGGATTCAATGCGTCGGTTCCCGACGGGTGACCGAGGGCGAAAACAGCTACTGTTCCGGCGTATGCTGCACCTACACCCAAAAGCAAGTCATTCTGACCCAGGATCATGACGCCGGGGCGGAATGCACCATCTTTCACAACGACATCCGCTCCCACGGAAAGGATTTCGAGCGATACTTTAAAAGAGCGGAGCAGCTTCCCGGCACCCGGTTTATCAGAAGCTACGCCGCCATCGACCGGGAAGTGCCGGGCAGTCAAAATGTGGTGGTCAAATATGCGACCTTCGACGATGGGGTCAAAGAAGAAGAATTCGACATGGTGGTACTCTCCGTGGGTTTGAACCCGCCTGCCGGGGCTCAGGGGTTGGCGGACAAGTTCGGCATCGCGCTCAATGCCCACGGTTTTTGCACGGCCCCCGACGCCAACCCCATGGCCACCACGCGGCCGGGGATATTTGTCAGCGGCGCCTTCCAGGGCCCCACGGATATCCCGGAAGCGGTGTTTACTGCCAGTGCGGCCGGCAGCCAGTGCGGCGAGCTGCTCGGCTACCGGCGGGGGAAACTGGCCGAAGAACGGATCTATCCGCCGGAAAGGGATGTGTCGGGTGAAACGCCCAGGATCGGCGTATTCGTGTGCCACTGCGGGGCCAATATCTCCAGCGTGGTGAACATGTCTTCCGCGGTCGCGTATGCCCGGCGCCTGCCCGATGTGGTCCACGCCCAGGACCAGCTTTTTTCATGCGCCACCAACTCCGCCAAGGAGATAACGGAACTGGCCATGGAAAAAGGGCTCAACCGGGTGGTGATCGCCGCATGTTCCCCCAGGACCCTGGAACCCCTGTTTCGGGACACCCTGCGGGAAGCCGGGCTCAACCCCTACTATTGCGAGATGGCCAATATCAGGGAGCATTGCTCCTGGGTTCATTCCAAGCAGAAGGAGCAGGCCACCCAAAAGGCCCGGGATCTGATCCGGATGTCGGTGGCCCGAGCCCGCCATCTGGCGCCGCTCCAGGAGTTCGACCTGCCGGTGAACAAGACGGCCCTGGTGGTGGGCGGCGGAATCGCCGGCATGACCTGCGCGCTGTCCATTGCCAACCAGGGGCATGAGGTCCACCTGGTGGAGAAGGCAAGGGACCTGGGAGGAATGGCGCGTAGAATCCACGCCACCATCGAAGGGATGGATGTCCAGGCCTACCTGGATGACATGATCCGCGCGGTATACAAAAACCCCCGTATACATGTCTCCCATGAGGCCGCCGTCACGGATGTTTCGGGTTACGTGGGCAACTTCATCACCACGGTGAAAACCGAAGGCCGAACCAAGGTGATCAAACACGGCGCCTCGGTCATCGCCATCGGGGCGGATGTCTACCAACCCAGCGAATACCTTTACGGAGAAAATGACAAGGTATTCACCCACATCGAACTGGGGGAGCGGATTGCCGCAAAAGATGAAAAGGTCGTCAGCGCACAAAGTTTAGTAATGATCCAGTGCGTGGGCTGCAGAAACGAGGACCGCGACTACTGCAGCCGGGTGTGCTGCAGCCACGCCGTGAAAAACGCGCTGAAATTAAAGGACATCAACCCGGAAATGGACATTTACATTCTTTTCCGGGACATGAGGACCTACGGTTTGAAAGAAAATTATTACCGGGAGGCGTCGGACCGGGATGTGAAATTCATTCGGTATACGCCCGATGACAAACCGGTCATCGAAGCGGTCGAGCAGGACGGCCGGGCCATGTTAAAAGTCACCGTCCCCGATCCGGTTCTGGGGATGCGCCTCGAGCTGGATGCCGATGTGCTCTCCCTGGCCGCCGCGGTTATTCCTTGCGCATCGACTGGGAATATCGCCGGACTGTTCAAGGTGGCCTTGAGCCCGGACGACTTTTTCAAAGAGGCCCATGTGAAATTGAAGCCCGTGGAGTTTGCCGCGGACGGGGTGTTTCTCTGCGGCACGGCCCATTATCCCAAACACATCCACGAAACCGTCAACCAGGCGTACGGCGCCGCCGGCCGGGTCCTGACGCTTCTTTCAAATGACACGGTCACCGCCTCGGGTTCGGTTGCCGAGGTCAAGGACCCGGACTGCGTGTCATGCGGCGCATGCATCACGGCCTGCGCCTATGATGCCATCGAATTCCGCGACACCCCCATGGGCAGAAAGGCCTGGGTGAACCCGATCCTGTGCAAGGGAGACGGCGTGTGCAACGCCAAGTGCCCAACGAGCGCCATCGTCCTGAAACATTTTACCGATGAGGCGATCTGCTGCCAGATTGACGCCGCGGGTGTCGACGCGGCGATGAAAGAGGAAGTCGGTTTTTCACAATAATATGCGCCACAACTCAGGAGGTGAACACGCATGAGCGCAACGCCCGGATTCAACCCCAGGATACTCGGTTTCGTATGCCATTGGTGAGCATACGGAGCCGCGGACATGGCTGGGGTCTCCAGACTACAATATGCAAACGAGATGAGGCTTATCCGCGTCATGTGTTCCGGCCGGGTGGACCTTGAATTCATCCTCAGGGCCTTTTCCACCGGGCAGGACGGCGTGTTTATCGGTGGTTGCAAGCTCAATGAGTGCAACTATGTCACCCACGGCAATTATGATGCGCTGGGCAACACATACATCGCCAAAAAGATACTCCAACGGATCGGGATACACACCGAACGGTTGCGGATCGAATTCATGTCGTCTGGCGACGGAATGCAATTGGCCGGTATCATGGACGGTTTTAGTGAAAGCGTGAAGACCCTGGGCCCTCTGGGGAGCAGTGAAGGCCTGGATCGAAAAACGCTGACGTTCAAACTGGACACCGCCCGAAAACTGGTGCCCTACATCCGGCTGGTGGAGCGGGAGCGGCTCCGGGTGCCGTCCAAATCCAAAGCCGCCTATGAGAATTTTTTCACCAGCGACGCGTTCAACCGGCTGTTCGATGAGTTGATCGGCGACTCGCTCACCGCCGGCCAGATCACGTCCATTTTGAGTGAACGCCCCCGTTCAACCGCAGAAATTGCGGAAAAATTACAGTTAAACCCATCCGAAGTATCGCGGCACATGAAGCGTTCATCACAACACGGCCTGGTCCGATACGACGTGGACAAAAGCTGCTATACCCTCGCCTGACATGAAATGCCGGGTCGCAGGTGGGTTGAATTAGCTTCTAACATCAGGAAAAAGACATGGAACAGGAAAGAATCGATCAGATCATAGACCAGCATGAGTGCCAAGCAAGCTCACTCATCCAAATTCTGCTGGACATTCAGAGCGAAAACAACTGGCTGCCCAAGCACGCCCTGGAAAGAGTCGGTGAGCGCCTTCAAGTGCCATTGAGCCGAATCCGGCACATTGCCACCTTTTACAAAGCATTCAGTCTGGTTCCCAAGGGACGACACAAGGTCCACATCTGCATGGGCACAGCCTGCCATGTGCGTGGAGCGACACGCGTGCTGGACACGGTGCAGGATCTGACCGGAATAAATCCCGGCGAAACAGACCTGGACCTGAAGTTCAGCCTGGAAACGGTCAACTGCCTCGGCTGCTGTGCACTGGGGCCCGTGATGGAAATCAACGGAAAAGCGCACGGCAAGATGGCACCGGCGCAAACAGCGCAAGTACTAAAAAACTACGAGTAGGGGAAAGATATGGCGCGGTTGAATTCGCCCGAGGAACTGGAAAAATTCAGGCAGGACATTCTATCCAAAAGAGACCCGGACAGACCTTGCATATCCATATGCGCCGGCGCCGGTTGCATCGCATCGGGTGCGGCCAAAGTCATCGCCGCCGTTGAAAACGAGATTGCAAAACAAGGCCTGACGGCCGCCATCGACACCAAAGGGACCGGATGCCCCGGCTTCTGCGAAAGAGGGCCCATTGTGGTGATTTACCCTGAACAGATTTGTTATCTTCAGGTAACGCCCGAAGACGTAGGCGAGATCATCTCCGAAACCATTGTGGGCAAGAAAATCATCGACCGCCTGCTCTATGAGGACCCGGTCACCGGCGAAAAAGCGGTCCATGAATCCGAGATCCCATTCTACAGTCATCAGGAACGAAACATCATATGCGATAACATCAGGATTGACTCCAAAAGTATCGACGACTATCTGGCCATCAACGGCTATGCCGCCCTGGAAAAAGTGTTAACGCAGATGAGTGCCGAGCAGGTGGTGGCGGAGGTCAAGAAGTCCAACCTGAGAGGCCGGGGCGGCGGCGGTTTTCCCGCCGGGCGCAAGTGGGAAGGGTCCCGCAACGCTCCGGATACGCCGAAGTACGTGATTGTCAACGCCGACGAGGGGGATCCCGGCGCGTTCATGGACCGGGCGCTGTTGGAGGGAAACCCCCATTCCATCCTTGAGGGGCTCATTATCGGCGGGTATGCCATCGGCGCCCATGAGGGCTATATATACGTTCGACAGGAGTACCCCCTGGCCGTGGAGAATGTGATGCTCGCCATCGAGCAGGCAGAGGCATACGGTCTTCTCGGAAAAAACATCCTCGGCGCCGGCTTTGATTTCACCGTCAAGGTCCACCAGGGGGCCGGGGCTTTTGTCTGCGGCGAATCCACTGCCTTGATGACGGCGCTGGAAGGCCGGGTGGGAGAGCCCAGGCCGAAATACATCCGCTCCAATATCAAAGGACTTTGGGATAAGCCCAGCGTGCTCAACAATGTTGAGACCTGGGCCAATGTGCCCCTCATTATCAACAGGGGTGCCGACTGGTTCACGACCTTCGGAACCGACAGCAGCAAGGGCACCAAAATTTTTTCCCTGGTCGGGAAAATCACCAACACCGGACTGGTGGAAGTGCCCATGGGGATGCCCCTCACGGAAATTATCCACAACATCGGCGGCGGCATTCCCGGTGGAAAGAAGTTCAAGGCGGTGCAGACCGGCGGCCCTTCGGGCGGGTGTATCCCGGAAAAGCACCTGGATCTGCCCGTGGGGTTTGATGAGCTGACCCAGGCAGGCTCCATGATGGGATCCGGTGGGATGATCGTCATGGATGAAGACACCTGCATGGTGGATGTGGCAAGGTATTTCATTGAATTTCTTACGGACGAATCCTGCGGAAAGTGTGTCCCCTGCCGAGAAGGCCTGCGGCAGATGAACATCATCCTGAGCAATATCACCAGGGGCAAAGGCAAGCCGGGCGACATCGAGACACTGGAAGCGTTGGCCGAAACCGCCATCGAAGCCTCGCTTTGCGCCCTAGGAAAGAGTGCCCCCAACCCCTTTCTGAGCACACTAACCTATTTTCGGGACGAGTATGAAGCCCACATCAAGGAAAAACGATGTCCGGCCCTATCATGCAAGGAGCTGATCTCCTACACCATTGATCCGGCCAAGTGCCGGGCCTGTATGACCTGCGGCAAAAAGTGCCCGGCCGACGCCATCGACGGCGGCAAGAACAAGATCCATATCATCGACCAGGACAAGTGTACCAAATGCGGCACCTGCTATGAGGTCTGCCCCATAAAATTTCAGGCCGTGACCAAGATTTCAGGTACGCCTGTCCCCGCGCCGATTCCTGAATCAGAAAGAACCATTGAAAGAAAGCGTAAGAACAAATGAGCGAAATCCTTTTACAGATCGATGGCAAACAGGTGACGGCAAAAGCGGGGATGACCATTCTGGAAGCCGCCCGGAGCGCGGGGGTGTTCATTCCCACGCTATGTCACCATGAAAACCTGGAGCCCTTTGGCGGATGCCGTCTGTGCATCGTGGAAGTCGAAGCGGGCGGTTGGACAAAGCGCGTTGTTTCCTGTGTCTACCTGGTGGAAGAAAACCTGGTGGTGAAAACCCGGTCCGAAAAGATCGACCGGATTCGAAAGACCATCCTGGAGCTGCTGCTGGCCCA
>JABDRH010000046.1 GCA_013041835.1 Desulfatitalea sp.
CTTAGCAACGATCAATCAAGAGTTGTAGAAATCGCCGGAAGAAAATTTTGCGAAGGTTTGCTCGAAGCTACCATAAATGAAATTAATGATGATTTATTCGAGCAAGGTGGAGAAGAACGGCTGAATAAAACAAAAAAGTCCTCAATTCATTGACGCGGATTTAGTGCTCGCTGCCGAACCGACTGGGTCCGGGCTCCTGTAGCCGGACCCGCGGCGCCTGATTCGGCGGCATGTCGTTCTTTTAGCAGATGATGACAACGTTCATAAAAGGAGGCTTAAGGTGAAACGTTTTTTTTTCACTCGTGTGTCGTTTCTTGCCTTTGTTTGTGTTTTCGCGACGCTCACACCTGCCTGGGGCGGCTCCCAGGGGACGGCCCACCCGGTTTCGACACGGGGTCCGAAAGCGGCGCTCCATGCTTTGGCCGAAGACGGTGGGATGGTCATCAGCGACACGGATCGTTGTCCGGTGTGCGGCATGTTGCCCACCAAACAGCCCAAATTCGCCGCCGCCATGATGCTTTCAGATGGCCGCACCTTTTACTTTTGCGGCAACGGATGCCTGTTGCGCACCTTTAAGCACGCCGACACCTATTTGAAAAAACCAGCCGACCAGATTGAGCGCATGGTGGTCAAAAACTACTTTAACGGTACCCCCATGGATGCCGCAGCCGCCTGGTGGGTGGCCGGCTCGGATGTGGTCGGTCCCATGGGACCGGCCTTGGTGGCTCTGGCCGACGAGGCGGAAGTGGTGCAGTTCAAATCCCGCCATGGGGGCAAGATCGTGTTCCGGCTTTCGGAAGTGGACGACGCCCTATGGGTTAGACTGTTTCCACAAAACAAAAAGTAGTATTCATTCCCAGGGCGGCATGGCCAACCCAATCATTGGAAAACACATCAGCGGGAAGATGTCCACTGCTGTTTCTTTAGCAATGGCGGGCACACTTGTGCCGATACTGCTCATCTTCTTCATAGCCGCCGATCAGATGTTTCGTAGCTCCCACCAGGATCGTAGCGCCGTAGCGTGGATGGCGCGGCTCGACTTGTCCTCACCGGCTTTGTGGCCGGCCGGCACGGCTGAACGGCTGTCAGCCGAATTACCGATGGCAGTGGATCTGCGCATGGACCCGCTTTTCGACTGGCGCCCTCATGGGCGGCAGATGGTACTGCCCGCTCCCTGCCACCAAGGTCAAGCACCATGATGCGCCTCCCCTGGCAAATGCCCATGGCGGTCTGGGCCGTAAGAGACCTCATGCGCCATGGTGCCCTTCACCTGTTGCTGTTTTCCGCCTTGGCGTCGCTGGTCGCCCTGATGGCTATTGTGCTGTTGCTGCACCAGACCCTGATCACTGCGACTGAGCGCCTGTTGGCCCAGGCTCCGGCCATGGTCGTTCGTCGGGTAAACGCCGGCGGATGGACGCCATTGCCGGCCGCCACGGCTACGGCCCAGGCAGACGCCGTCGCCGGTGTGTTGAATCCCAGGGCCCGCATATGGGGTGTGGTACAAGGTCCGCAAGGGCCGATTACACTTATCGGGGCAGCAGTGAACACGAAGACGCGTTTACCCGACGGCATGCGCTATCCCCGGCCGGGCGAGTGCCTGGTGGGTCCCGGTGTAATGAGGGCGCGCGGCCCGGATCAAATCAGTTTGCGCGGCGCGGCGATCCGGTCGTTGACCGTGGCCGGGCGTCTGCCAGAAGACAGCAGCATGGCTGTCTACGATGTGGTGGTGGCCCACAGGGATGACGCCCGTGAGGTTTTGGGGCTGGCGGCCGGCCAGGCCAGCGACTTGGCTCTGGATGTATTTCATGCGGATGAGGCAGACGCGCTGAAGCCGATCCTGGCTTCGGCGTTTGATTTTCCCGTGCAAATCAGCCTTCGCGAAACCCAATTGAAGCGCCACCACAATTTTATCGCGCTGCGCGGTGGTACGGCCTGCCTGGCCTTCATTCCCGCACTGCCGGCCATGGCCGCGCTGGTCGTCGCCACTGGCTTGTTGGGTCGCCGCCGGCGTGAATTCGCCCTGCTCAAGGCCCTGGGATGGACCGGCGGAGATCTTTTGCGGCTCAACCTTTACAAAGGGGCTATCGTGGGCGCGCCGGCCATCGCCACGGGTATGGCCCTGGCCTACGGCCTCATGTTCACTCCCGGCATCACCTGGGCGGCCCGGTTGCTGTTCGGCTGGCACCAAGCACCGCCGGCCCTGTACTTGAGCGCCTTGGCAGCGGGGCCGCCCCTCGCCTTGTCGGCCCTGCTGGCCGGGTTGCCGTATTCGGCGGCCGTGTTTTGGGCCGGGTTGCGGACGTTATCCTTGGATGCGGCGCATGTGGTGGAGGAAAACCGGGAATGATATCGAATGGTCTCTCCTGCCTGGACCTGACCTTTGCTCACGCCAACGGGACCACCATCCTGGACAACATCGATGCCGACTTTGCATCGGGTCAAACCGCACTGATTACCGGGGCAACGGGTGCTGGGAAAAGCTCGCTGCTGCACCTTCTCGGTGGCCTGTTGCGACCCACAAGCGGCGAGGTGTGGGCCGACGGCGCGCCGGTGTCACGCTGGTCGGCTTTCCACCAGGATCTGTGGCGCCGGAAAGTGGGTGTGCTTTTTCAACATCTGCACTTGCTCAACGACCTTTCGATTTTAGAAAACGTGTTGCTACCGAGGGTGCCCCGCCGGGAGCCGTGGCACCGTATGGTACAGCAGGCCGAGGCGCTTATGGATCGGTTGGGACTCGGCCCTGATTTTCAAGCGCCGGCTCACACCCTTTCCGGTGGACAACGCCAGCGGGTCGCTTTGGCACGTGCGCTGGCCGCCGAACCGCGCTTTTTACTCCTGGATGAACCCACCTCTTTTCAAGATGATGCCAATACCTTGCGTTTGTTTGCGCTTTGCACGGAAATGGCCGCACGAGGCGCTTGCGTGGTGATCTGCTCTCACGATCAGCGATTGCGCTGTGCGGCAAATCAATTTTCTCAAAGATTGCACCTGGTCCAGGGACGGCTCGAGGCCCAACCATGTCCTGGCACCCATTGACACTGGCCCTATGGCTCACCGAGCTGGCGTCCTGGGGCATCTACCTGGGGGCGGCAAGGCGCCTGTTCATGGTGATTCCCACATGGTCCCCGGAATCTCACAGCGCCGGGCAACTGCGACGTGAACGTGCCATGGAGTTGACAATCTATCAGGGGAAATGGGTGTTTGCCCTGCAAGTCGTGATTTTGGGTTTGTTACTCGCCGGCCTTTGCAAGGCATGGCCCGACCAGATCCCCGGTGCGATGTGCGGCACTGGTGTGCTCCAGGCCATGACCCCCTACGGTTGGCAGACTTTGTCCTACAGAATGATTGCACTGTTGGTGCTTTTCTGCTGCCATGTCGTGGCGGCTATCGACCGCACCAGCCCTGAGGGGCCGGCAACGCAGTTGCATGGCAGGCTGCTGTTGGTGGCAGGCCCCTTTTTGGGGTTGGCCACGCTGACATGGGTACGTTCCACCGCCGAGGTCGGCGCGGCGGCGCCGGTAAGCTGCTGCGCCGTGCTGTAC
>JABDRH010000054.1 GCA_013041835.1 Desulfatitalea sp.
GGATCAAGGTGAACATCGTCTGGGCCTTCGTGGGTTCGTCCATGAAAGGATAAAAAATGCTTGAATCGCTATCGATAATGTACTGCTGAAACATTTGGCCCGAAATATTGACGGTTCTTCCCTTTGGCCAACCCAGAAAGCTCTCATTGTCGAACCCGATCATATAGGCGAACGTATCCTTTTCCACGGCATTCGGGACCAGTCCGAAAAGGGGATGGTTTTCAAACGCCGTGTAGGGCTGCTTAAAGTTATAAGTCGCCTCCAAGCGAAACACCGTTTTGGTCATCGCTTCGTAATAATTAAGGGTCGCGCCCACGATATCATACGCATCGAATTTGGCTTCCAGGGCTAGCATTGCAGTATTGAAATCAAGCGCCGGCAGATCAGCCTTTTTATGGAAATAGTAAACACTGGCATCCGCGCCGCCAAGGGTCGCTTTTAAGCGCAAGCCATACTGGGAGTTGTCCGAGTCGCTTTCTTCATAAGCGCGATCGATCAATGTGTTGGCGACATTATATCCTCCCGGCAGTAAAAATGCGGGGGGGAAATAATTGGCGCCTTCCGCGGCGATCTTGGTGGGTCTAAAGTGTTCCGGAATCCAGACGGCCTCGGCAACGAAGTTGTTCCAATCGGTAATGTAATTCACAACGGCCATGCGTAGCGGTATGCGATAGCCGTCGCCGTCGAGCGCGGGCCATAAATAGTGCCAGCTCAAGTCAATGGGATTGATGACGTCGGCCATGCGAAACAGATCCGTTTCGCCCCAGACCAACTCCTGTTGACCCAGTTGGACATTCAGGGGCCCATACTCGGCGGTCACGTAATAGGTGTGAAGGTCCACGTCGTGGATATGACGATCCTCATCCGCCGGTCGTTGATCGATACTGCTATCCAGATCGTAAACGGCATCATACCAGGCTCTGACTTTTGCCTTGTAACTGATGGCATCGCCAAACCAACCTTTAACATCGAGCTGAGCCGTATTGATCATGAGCGACATGTCACCGGCTTCAGCATAGCCAAGGAAATGGTCTTCAGTGCGCACGCCCGATTGATTCTCAAGGTATCCGTTGAGAATGAGCATCTCATTGACCTCGTAGGCACTACTGCTGGTTGCGCCGGCAAGCACAATGCCCTCCAGTATCAGAAGTATCAAAAACAACTTGTGCAATCGCTTCATTTTCTGCATTCGTTCCTCCTTTCCGTGCATTTGTCATCATCGACACGCTCAATTCGCTAAACCAAAGCCTTTGCCGTCATTGGTTTTTCTGTGGACCCACTGTCTTGCAGCCACTTTTTTCGTGATGAATGCCGGTTTAAACCACACGATGGCGATGGGCAAAATAATCAAGGCGACAAGGGCGACAACACCCATCCAAAAGGCAAGCAGGATTCCCATCTCGGCGAGAAAACGAAGCGGCGCCCACGCCCATAGCGCAACGCTCATGACGATGGTGATCGCCGTGGCCAAAACCGATCTTCCACTGGTCATCAAGGCGCTCTCCACTGATTTTTCAACATCGCCGATGCGGGCATATTCTTCTCGGATGCGGCTTACGATGTAGATGCCATAATCAATACCGAGGCCGACGCCCAGACAAGCGACCGGGAGTGTATTGACATTGAGTCCGATTTTGTTGATGTACATGAAGGAAAAGGTCAAAAAGTTGGAGAAAAGAAGGGGTGTCAGCAGCAGAACGGCCGCAAACACCGAACGAAAGCTGATCCAACTGAAGAAAAAAACGAAAGTAAAGGCGAGGATGACCGTGACCAACTGGGCGACGGCAATTTCCTCGTTTGCCGCGCCTAAAATGCCCAAGAGGCCGGCGGCCAGTTTCAATTCCGCTTGCTCCATGGGATGGTCGGCAATGAAACGCTTGGCCTTGGCCAACAGGCGCCGAATGGTATCGCCTTTGTGGTCGAGGCATTGAATCTGGATGCTGGCATCCTGGTAGTTGGTGCTCCCGAAGCGCTGGAAATCACCCGGCTCCCCCTGGGAAATGTAGTTGAAATACAGGTAGCCGATTTCGTCCCAGGTGTTGGGAATAAATTCGCGCTTGGGGTTGTCTCCGTAAAGCACCATGTTGATCCGCCGGGCGATATCCACGGCCGACACCGAGTAACCCACCGACGGATCGGTTTCCATGTACCGCTGAAACGCCTCCATGGTGTGGACGACTTGCGGCTGCTTGATCACGTCAGGCGCCGCCCCTTTTACGATGACGGTGAGCGGTTCGGACGCTCGGAATGATTTGTTCACTTCGGCAAAGTCCCGGTTGTACACCGAGTCTTGCCAGAGAATGGGGCTGCCCGGCCGGATGTCGCCGATCTCGACTTTTGACCCCAGAAACATCGTGGCGGCCAGAATCGCCACCAGGGTGACGATAACGGCCAAAGAGGCGTTTTTGTGCCGGGGCAGCCTGGCGAAGACCAGCATGATCCGATCAAAGATGCGGTTGATGAATCCGGGATTTTCCACTTTGCTGCGGTATCTTTGGATCGCCTTTTCACTGACCGGGAAATAGGATAGCAAGATCGGACCCAACACCAACACGCCGATAAGGATGCTGAAGATCCAAAATGAGGCGACGATGGACAGCTTTTCCAGTAATGGCATGGGACTGAAGATGAGAAAAAAGGCGCCCATCACGTCGGTGATAAGCGATACGGAGGCCGGCAGGAGCAGCGACTGAATGGTCATCACCGCTGCCTCTTTTCGTTTGCCCGTTCTGGCCTGTTCTTCGATGAAGCGCATGGTCACCTGAAAGCCATGGCGGATCGCATCCGCGCTGATAAGAAAGGGTATGACAAAGAGCAGTGGATCGATGGCGTAGCCGAGCATGCCGTACAGGCCGACGCCCCAGATACCGCATACGAAGGCGGACACCATGGGCAGAAGCACGCCTCTGATATTGCCGCGGGCGAAGAAAAGCAGCAGAACGATGACCACAACGCCGGTCAACAAGAATATTTTAAGGATCTCCGGAAAGCTTTGGTAGACCCACCCGTAGAGTACGGGCGTACCGATCATATGGATGGTGTGCTTTGCGTCTCGCTCCGCATCGACCATGGCCTTTATGGCATCGAAGATTTCCTTGTAATTCAAGTCCTTTTCCAGAAAATCGATGGAAAGGGAAGCGGCCTTGAAATCCAGTGAAACCAGGGAGCCATAAATGAAATCGTTGCCGGCCACATTGCGTTTCAAGGCCTGCAACCCGGCCTCGGTTTGGGGGGCGTCGGGGAACATGATGCTTCCCACCTGCATACCGCCCGGTATGGCGCGGATGTCTTTCACCTTACGGCTTGCCAATGAAAGGATCTGATAGTTGTTCACCGACGGCAACAGTTGGGCGGCCCGGGTCAAGCGTTGGATCTTGGACAGCGTTTCGGTGTTGAAGATGTCCCCTTCCTTGGCTTTTACCACGATGGTCACTTTATTGGCGCCGCCGAAGACGCTTCGAACCGATTTGTGCAGGCTGACGTAGGGATGGTTGGCCGGTAATAGATCGTCAAACTCGGTTCGGACTTTAAGATCCGTTATGTGGTAGGCGAAAAACCCGGTGATCGCCGCCAGTAGGATCAAAAGGATCAACCTGTTTCTGATGATGAATTCTGAAAACTGTCTCATGTCGAAACGCTTTCGTGCCTGATTGAAAGGTCAAGCCTGTCAGTAATTCGGTTCAGTTCAATATCGTCCACTCGCGCCGGGAGTGCCTGCCGCTGGACCATAATATTCTTCCGTGATCTCCGGCGGCGATCGCGGATCCATCTTCCATCTCGCCGATACAATAGAACCAGTCCGTGGCGTCGCTATTGTTATTCTCCAGAAATTTCCCTGGGAAGGACTCTTCGAGCATTAAGCCCCTAAGCCCGACAATGTAATATCGGTTATCGATCACGCCCACGTTCAACAGGTTGTCGTGGCGCTCTAATTGTTTGCGTTGCCAGCTCCGCCCCCCGTCCCAAGTCTGAAAGAGGACACCGTTTTGTCCGACGGCCATGCCGTCATGGTCGGTTTTAAAGGCCACGTTAAACAGGGAAATACCCGCGTAATCCGGGTCGTTTGCCGGCCGCCATGAAGCGCCACCGTCTTCGGTCCGGTAAATGCCCTCGAACTCGCCCACCACCACGCCCCGGTCGGCATCCATAAAATGACAACCGTTGAAATTGATGTCCGTATCGTCAAGTGATTGCTTCTCCCAGATGCGGCCCCCGTCGTTGGTGTGCACGATGGTGCCGAAATCGCCGACGGCCCACCCTTTTTGTGCATCGATAAATTGGACCGCAAACAGGTTGGCCTCTCCCGCCGGCTTCATTTTTGTCCATGTCCGGCCGCCGTCGATCGTCTTGAGCACGATGCCCTGCATGCCGACGATGTATCCAATCTTTTCGTCCGTGAAACTGACGCCGAAAAGCGGCAACCGGGTGTGGCTTTCTTGTTTCTGAAAGCGGGCGGCGTCGCCGTCGAAGTGAAGTATGGTGCCGAAGTAGCCGACCATCCACACCTGATTGCCAACGGTTGCGGCGGCGTAGAACTTATCCCTGAAGGTAACGGTATCTTTCAGGCCCGCTTTCATTGGGTCCAAATCAGGACCGCTGGTCCTGTCCGCGTGCACCGCCATGGGAAGGAAAATGAGCAGTATTCCCATCAACCGGCAAATTTTCGCGGCGGCTTCCATTTTTTCTTGTCGCCTCGCCATCATCATCTCATCCTTGGGGTTAAATTTCCCTGGCGATATGGGCTGCATCGTGGATCGCGTCGTGCACCCGACCGGGTTTTTTGCAGTCTCCGATCACGTAAAGGGGGACTTTACCTTCCAGTGCCCCGATCAGTTCCGCATTGGGCTGTGATCCGGCTGCAAAGATGACGCTGCCCGCCTCGATTATCTCCTGCTTTCCGGATGCGTCCACGGCGGTCACCGTTGTGGGAGCGATCTGGGTCATCCGCATGCCGGTCTTTACCACCAACGCGGCGTTTTCTATCTCTTCCAGCAAAACGGTCCGGCTGTAGTAATCATGATCCACCGCGATGTCATCGAGCATCTCCAGCAAGGTGACGTCATAACCGGCCTCTTCCAGGAACAGTGCGGTTTCGCACCCCACGGAACCGCCGCCGCAGATGACGATCTTTCCGATAAATTCATCCACCGCGCCGTCCAAGACATCGTGGGCCGTTATCGCCCGCCCACCGCCGGGAATAGATGGAATGAGCGGGCCTGCTCCGGTGGCCATGACCACGACATCCGGTGATAGATTCAAGATGTCATCGGCGTTGCCTTGCCATCCCAGTTTGGTTTCCACGCCGTTTTTTTCGACCTGATGGGTGAGGTAGTTGATCAGGGACCGCACCGGCTCCTTGAATTTGGGTGCCGCGGCCAGGTGCAACTGCCCGCCCAAGCGATCCTTTTTCTCCAGCAAGGTGACGCCATGTCCCCGCAGGGCCAGGACCCGCGCCGCCTCCATGCCGCCCGGACCGCCGCCCACGACGACCACTTTCTTCGGAACCGATGCGGGGACGATGGCGTACTCGGCTTCTCTGCCGGCTTCGGCGTTCACCGCGCAGCGAACCCGCATATACGCCAGGAGCCGGTCCATGGAGCAAAAGTTGCAGTAAATGCAGTTGCGAATCTCTTTGGTTCGGCCCGCCTTGCTTTTATTGACGATCTCGGGCTCCGCGATCTGAGCTCTTCCGATGGCGATGAAATCGGCCATTTGTTGGGAGAGTACCTTGTCGGCCAGGGCCAAATTGGAAATCCGCCCGACTCCGATCACCGGTACGTTGACCGTACTTTTAATTTCGGCACAGTAAGGCATGAGAAAGGCCGGTTTGGTATAGATGGGCGCCAGTACGCGATGCAAAGACGGATACATGCCTGAACTGACACTGATACAATCGATACCGGCCTCTACCAGCGCCGCCGCGATCTTTTTAGTGTCTTCGAGGACCAGTCCCCCCGCCATGTGGTCTTCGGCGTTCAGCCGTATAATGATGGGAAAATCAGGGCCGACTGCTTCGCGGACGGCGCCGATCACCTGGCGCGCGAAGGTGAGCCGTTCTTCGAAACCGCCGCCGTATTCGTCCTTGCGATGGTTGGTCACCGGGGACAGAAACTGATTGATCAGGTAGCCATGGGCGCCGTGAAGCTCAACGGCGTCAAAGCCGGCCACCATGGCACGGCCGGCGGCTGCGGCAAAACCGTCGATGATGTCCTGAATGCCTTCCCGAGTCAGTTCCACGGGTACGACCCCGATGTCATAACAACTGACCAGCGGACAGGCAATGGCCGACGGGGCCACCGGCACCTGGTTGCTGTTGGCCATCATGGTGGATTGTCGTCCCGTGTGGCTCAGTTGAATGGATACCTTGGCGCCATAAGCGTGTACCGCATCGGTCAGATCCCGCATACCGGGCAAAAACTTGCCGTCGTGCAGCGAGACACTGCAGGCCACCGCCCGCCCGCCGGCGGGCGTGACGGCACAAGTCTCCACGGTGATAAGACCCGTGCCGCCTCTGGCCCGGGCCGCATAGTAATGAACGGCCCTCCCCCCCAAACTGCCGTCCGCCTCCGCAAAATTGGTGCCCATGGCCGGCATGACGATACGGTTTTTAATCTCCAGCTTTCCGATTTTTCCAGGTTCAAACACATGATGGTATTTCATGAGTCTCAAGGCCCCTTAGAAATGATTTAAATTAAATCCGACATCCCAGATGAAACCCGCCGTGGATGGCCTCCATGAGATTTCGAGGCGCCGCCGCATCACCAATGAGATGGATGTCATCAATGCTTTTGTAAGCTTGCCGGAATAACGAATCCACCGCTTGCTGAGCAAGGATGGGGATGATGGTATCAAACCCGCCGCGGGTCTCTTCCTGCCCATTGAAGACATTGATCAAGGTCACCGTATCGCCGTCGATCTGCTTAAGTTCCGAGTGGGGCGTCATTTTCACCCCTTTTCCGAACAGGCGGCTGTATTGCAGTGGGATATAAGTGGCCCCGGCGTTCATGCCCGCATGAGGCAATTGCGTGACGATCTCCACCTGCTTTCCCATCTCCGCGAAGAACAGCGCCGTGGACAGCCCCCACACCCGGCCCAGCCGATCGAATATGAGCACGTTGTCGCCCACCGCCTTGGGATCCTCATAAGCCTCGAAAAATGTCATCACGGTGTCGCTGTCATGACCGGGGATGGGTGTTTCCACCACGGGTGCGGTGATGGTCCGCGGCACCGATCCGGTGGCCACCACCAGGCATTCGGGGGCCATTTGCTTAATCATCTCCTCGGTCACCGTGGTGTTGGTGTGGATGGGAACGTTCAATTTCTCCAACTGCATCACTTGATAGCGTTTGAGGTCTTCGAAATCCTGGCGCGCCGGGTCCTTGGCGATGAGGTTGACTTGACCACCCGGTTCACTCGCTTTTTCATAGACTTGCACCATATGACCCCGCAGGGCGGCCATGCGGGCGCATTCCATGCCGGCGGGACCGGCGCCGACCACCATGACCTGTTTAGGCCTTTCGGTGCGTTTTACGCCATTGTACCGGGCCTCGCAGCCGGTTTTGGGATTTTGCAGGCACAACACGCCCTGGTAACCGAAAATACGTTCGATGCACCCCTGGTTGCAGGCAATACACTTGCGGATATCGTCGAACTGGCCGGCAAACGCCTTGTTGGTAGCCTCCGGATCGACGATGTGGGCGCGGGTCATGGCCACCATGTCGGCATGACCCTCGGCGAGCACCTTCTCGGCCTGAACATGGTCTTTGATTCTTCCGGCCGCCACGATGGGGATGGTGTCCAGTTCCTGTCTGATCCTGG
>JABDRH010000060.1 GCA_013041835.1 Desulfatitalea sp.
ATGATCCATGGGGTTTGTAAAGCGGCGGATAAATGGATGCGATAGCGATGGGTGGGATTTTAGGGTACCGTTACCAGGATATTAAAATGTCGCCGTACATTTCGCAATTGTCCTGCTGATTTTGGGCCTGAACAGGATGTCCGCACATATGAATTCCGCAATTTTCCATGCAACGCTAAATGAACATCATTGTCCATTTGCATTCGTGGAAGGTTGGGTTAACAGTAGCGAAAGCCTACAAACCGCCTATTTTTGCCCTTGACAGTTTGCTTTCTCATTGTCGCTCATCGATTTTGAATAAAGGGCCGTGCCGTCAGACCGTAGCTCCCGGTTTACTTTTCCTTTGTTGACCAGATAATCCAGGGCCTGCTCAACGTTTTCTTTTGCTTCCATGAAACGCTGCTGGGCAATCCACCAGGTCAAAACGCCGGTTAACGTATCCGTTCCCCTTGGATGGGCCTCCAGGTAATCTTCGATCTCGCGAGCGATACGCAAGACGTCTTCATGTATATTTCCCATTTGTCATTTTCACTCCTCAACGTGTTGGCAGCAAGCGCCGTGCCAATACGGCAGCTAAGCCAAACGCACCCTATTTGCTGTATTTATTGGGTTGGAGAACTTTGGGGTGAGGCAATGTCGACCCATGCAAGCCGTATATCCCACTGCACGCATGGTTCCTTAAGGGGCGGCCGAAACCCGGCATGAAGACCCGTTATCGCGTGTTCCGGGTCTCAAGCCGCTCGTGTGGCGGCCAATTCGTTGTGTTTATTGAGCCCGTGCTTCTTTATCAGCTTGCCAAGGGATCTTCGCTCTTTTCCGGCCAGTTTTGCCGCCCGGGATACATTTCCGTTGGCCTTGGAAAGAACGTATACCAAATATCTTTTCTCGAAGACGTCTATTAAGAAGTTCTTTGCCTCGGCAAACTTCACATCCCAATTCATCCCGGAGAAGGCAACCCGTTGGCGGTTAACGATAAATTGAACAGGAGGCTGTAATCGCAACGCCGGTTCTTCCCCGGAAAGCATAAACGCCTTGTGCACGACATTTTCAAGTTCGCGGATATTGCCCGGCCAACGGTAATGACGCATCCAGGCAAGGCTATCCATACATAAGGTACGTTCCGCACCCCCGTATTGCGACCTGAACCGCTTAATAAAGTAATTGGCCAGCAATGGGATATCTTCCGTGCGCTCGCGTAACGGCGGCATTGTGATTTGTATGATGTTCAGCCGAAAAAAAAGATCCTCTCTAAACTGTTTTTTCTCGACGAGCCGTTCTAAATTGGCGCTGGTCGCGGCGATCACGCGCACATCCGCGTGTTCATATTTTTGGGCCCCAAGGGGTTTGTATTGGTGGTCCTGTAAAAATCGCAACAGGACAATTTGTGATTTGAGCGACAGGGCATCCACTTCATCTAAAAACAAGGTGCCGCCATGGGCCAGCCCGACCAAGCCTTGTTGGTTTTTCTTTGCATCGGTAAAAGCGCCTTGTTCATGACCGAAAATTTCATTTTCAAAGATTTGTTCGGGCAAGGCGCCGCAATTCACCGGAATGAAAGGTTCTGCAGCACGCGGCCCCAAATAATGTATCGCGCGTGCCGATAGCTCTTTGCCGGTCCCTGTCTCGGCATGTAGCAATACGGGTGCATTGTATCTGGCGACCTGATGAATCAAGGACAGGGAGCGTATAAAAGGCAATGATTCGCCAATCAAACTCAACTTGACGAATTGTTTTCTCAGTTCCGGTTCCAATATATTGCCGGGAGCCGGATCCGCGTTATGTCCCAAGACCCGGTGAAACCGATAGGAAAGTTCTTCGGCGCTGCACGGCCAGGTAATGACTTCATCGCACCGATCAAGAAGCCAGCGATAGTCAAGAATCCTTGTCCCTCCCAGTATGGCAAATTTGGGCATATTCCCGAGTTCGTCCAATCGTTGGCAAATTTTTTCTTTCGGGCATTCCGTTCCGGATAAAAATATTGCGATGGCACTATCTTGCTTAGAGATTGGCGCCTGCAACCAGTCTTGGGGTGAGCCGACATGGGTTTGATATGGAAGCGCTTCGAGTGTCGTTCTGAAACTATTGAAACTGGGCGATGCGGTGAATGGAAGAATTGTCACCGTTGATTCGTTTGCCATAGTTCTCCTCCTTGTCATCCATGAACAGTCACTCATGCTTCTGAAAATCGGAAGAATCCATTCAATCACATGCTGGCCCAAAGCTGATGCCACGACACATTGTATGGTGGACGAGGATGCTAACCCATCAGCCTTGTTTTTGGGTTTTGAATTGCATAAACCCGAATCAATTAAAAAGGCATTTCAAAACCATATCAATGAACAGACAAATAAAGATGTGACGCATATCACGTCCGAGCCGGCAATGAAGTGTCGCAAAGTGTGCGTGTCTGGTAATTTTTTGCAGAGGATCAGAATCGGGAAAAATGTCTATGGCAATCGAGCATGTTTCAATTCGGAAACACTGATGATCTGTAAGGTATATCTATTTCTGTCCAGTATGGCCTCTATTTGTCAAGTCAAAAGTTATGGGAAAAATCATATGGATGGATGCCTCCCATGGGGTTTGTTTAAGGGGTCGGTAGAACCCTAAGCGGGTGCTTTTCTCAGACCACGGTCCAGGCAAGACCGATCCACACCCAGTCCGTACCCGAGAATCGTTTGATACGTATGTCGTATACACTTGCGGGTTGCGCGTCGAACTCAACGATTTCAAAACTGTTGTCGAAAGTGGAGCTATGCGCCACCAGCGAACCCGCCAGGTAGACGTAAAGGTCCAGATCGACGGTGAGCTTTGACTCGGTTACCTTCACCGGCGGTGTGAGGCTTGCGTCCGTGGTATATTTGATCTTGCTGCTCCATGCCAGGGCCGCCTTCAGTCGTCTGGCTCCGCTGGCCGGAACCTGGATCCGGTATCGAAAGTTCGACGTGCCATTAGCCTGCAGATCCGTGGGCTGCAGCATGCCGACGTCCCACCCCCTGCGCACGGC
>JABDRH010000064.1 GCA_013041835.1 Desulfatitalea sp.
GTTAAGGCCTCATCATACAATAATTGTGCTGGATTGCGCCAAGGTTTGGTTCATCGGCAATACGCATGCAAGGCTGCATATCCAAATACGCCGCCGTTCATGTAACACAGCGTATAGGCCAAAGATCGAACAAGATGGATCAATTATTTCTTTCCTGTACCTCTATTTTATTCGGGTTGCGGGGGCATCTCCACCGGAAGCTTCCCTTGCAGGTTCTGCCGCCGGATAAGAGAATTGATTTGAATTTGTTGGGAAAACGAAGGATCTACGAATTCTACGCCTACTCGCTTTATCATCAGTGAAGAGGGTATCTCCGGCAACGATATCGTACTGGAAACAAGTCTGGCGGGTAAATTCCTGCTGAAATAACCAATGCCCGTGGCAAAAAGGTCAAGTTTGACATCCATAAGCCCATTGAGTCGTTCGGATATATCATCGATATCCACAAACGTGAAGGCCATGCCCGTCGAGCTGATTTCCACCATGAGCCCAAGGATTTCGGGTTCGGTGTTCAAAACCACATAGACGTTGTCATCAACCGATGTGCGTGCCTCTTTTCTGCGATTTGTTGCAGCCATCTTATCCATAGCGTACGTATCCTCTCTCAACATTACCCCCATTGCCATAACCATTGCCAGTCGTTGTACCAGTCGCCGGCTGTTCGCACGAAGCCCTCTTCCAATCGCGAGAAAGTTTGCAATTTTCACACCAACAGTTGTATGCCTTTCGCATATCCAACCGAATCCCAGTGGTTTTCTTCTCCAACCATTGGTTGCCGACAACCGTGTTCTGCAGGCACACCACGGTGTTAGCAGCCGCCTATTAACAACTGAACAGCCGCAATTATCAGTCATGCCACCGCTAAAGCGCCCGGATATTGACGCCGATGATAACTGACGTCCATGGGAAAATTTTTCAAGATTTTTCCTGAATGAACATTATTTGCACACTTGTCTGTGATATGAAGTTTCACATTTTAACGTCAACGAGGCGAATCGCTAAAATGGCGCTTAGAGCTGCAATCTTTGTCGGGGTAGTGATACTTTTTTCAAGTGGGCAGGTGCCGGCCCTGATGGTCATGGAACAAAATGAATACTATGTTTACTATCCTGAAAACGAATCCCACCTGGCGGCCGACCTGCTCGGATCGTGCGCGAAAATTGCCGACTTCCTCAAAAATCACGGTCTGCCGCTGAAAACACCGCTGCATATCGTTTTAGACGATTCACTGGATCAACCTGCCGTGCGGACAAAAGTCATCCCTCATCGGCAAGTGCGAATTCCCCTCAAAGGGCCAGGCGTCCTGGAAGACGGCGCCAATGTCTCCAATCCTTGGCATTATTTTCTCTTTATGGGGTTGAGCGCACAGGCCATCTACAACGAACGATCAGGCATACCCGCTGCGGCGCATACCTTGTTCGGGGATCTCATCTCGCCCAATGTCATTTTGCCCGAGTGGGGTATCGACGGCATCGCTTTTCTGTTATATGAGCTGTACCATCAACGCACCGTACCCGCGCCTTTGGCTCAAACCCTTTTTACAGTTGTTCCCATTCCGCAGATAGACCAGGTCAGCAACCATCCGGACGTCTGGCCGGGTCGCTTCAGCCACCGTATTTTCGGTCGGCCATTCATCCGCTGGCTCTATGAACACCATGGATGGGAAAAGCTCAGCCGTATCCTTGATCTTCACGGCAGGGGGATCATACCCATCGAAATCGAAGGGGAAGCCAAAGCGGTTTATGGCAAAAGCTGGCCGGAACTCTGGCACGAATTCCGCCAGGCGCACCCTTGTGTCAGTGTGACGGATGAAGGCATGCCCATCATAGGCTACTGGAAGGACCCGTTTATCTACTGGAATGACGCCGGCATCCATCCGGGCCCGCGCCTGAGTCATCCCCCCGGCCGATACGGCTATGTGGCCGAGGACGGTGGACTGCGGTTAAGCGCGTACACCACCGGGGGTATCTCCCGAACAATCACGTGGCGGAACAATGCAATGCGGATTCAGGGCAAAGAACACACCTGGGATCCCGGACCCGGCGGCGTTGCGGTCACCCGCATCGGAAGCACCCCATTTCTGATTATCGAAGCCGATCGCGCCTATCAGCTTCGGGCCGCGACATGGCCACAGCCCCGGGCAACAGCATCACCGGCGGCTCGAATGATTGCCGCGCCGCACCAGGCGACCCAGATGTCCGGCCCTGTTATGGACAAAACGGGACGCATCGCCGTAGCGGCCGCCATCACAGGCAACTGGGACATCTGGCTCTACGACGGCCGATGGCATCGGTTGACCGATGCGCCCGGCATCGAAATGGACCCTTGGTTCGAAGAGGACCGTCTCATCTTTTCCTCAAATGCCTCCGGTCGGTTTCAACTTCACACCCACACCATGACGCAACTAACCCACTTTTCCACAGCAGCGATCCTTCCCCGGGGAAAAACTTTTCTGCATCTGCAATCCCAGGGCTGGCAGCCGCGACAACTGTCCAAAGCGGCACAATCCGAATTGGCATCGACAGTTCCCT
This sequence comes from Desulfatitalea sp., assembly GCA_013041835.1. Lineage (GTDB taxonomy): Bacteria > Desulfobacterota > Desulfobacteria > Desulfobacterales > Desulfosarcinaceae > Desulfatitalea. Next base: position 2,532 of record JABDRH010000064.1, read on the forward strand.
TGTCGGAATACCTGCAACAACGAAAGCTATCCGCACCAGACTTGCGGCAAGACCCGTCGGCAGTGGTTGAAGGAAAGCCCTATTCGCCGGTCAAAAGCATTTGGCCCAACTACATCGCCCCGGACTTGTATATCGACACCAACGATCTGCAGATCGGCTTGTCGACCTCCGGCCGGGATGTAAGCGGCGAGTTTGCCTGGGATACCGGCGCGCGCTATTCCATCAAGGACGAGGTCTGGTCGTTTCGCTTGGGCGGGCGGGCTCGCAATTACAACGCACGCACGACCCGCTACCCCTTTGGATACACCACCAGCCGGCTGGATGTGGTCAGCGAAATCCGCCAGGATGTTAAATTGGGTTGGCATCCTCCAATGGCTGAACAATTGGAGGTGTCTGCCAACTATCGACGCTACCATGCCAGGTATGACGGCGCACCGACCGCAGAGCAATGGTGGGCGGCTTTGCAATACCGCCGAACCTTTGGTCGCTGGTACCTAAACGGCATAGTGGACCTTTTCGAGCAGGGCAGCCAGTCCATATACGGTGACGTTGCCTATCGTTTCGGTGAACGCATCCGTACGGTGACCCAACTCAGCTACGGCAATACATGGGGGGATGCCATCGCCGGCCACAACACCTTTCGCATCGGCGGCAACGCTGCCGAGGGATTCTTTACCCAGCGCCCCTCGCGCCTTTTCCCCTTGCGTGGGTTCGATGCCAACTTGCTGGACGCCACGCAGGCCGCCACGTTAAATATCG
>JABDRH010000065.1 GCA_013041835.1 Desulfatitalea sp.
GCCGTGATCGGTGGGTTGATGGCTGGATCGATGCGCACTTTGATACCAAAATCGGAAACGCGTTGTAGCAAGTCATGCAAGGGTATGCGGTCGGCCTGGACATTCAGACGCCCGTTTTGGATCTCAAGCTCAAAAGCCTGCACCGCGTGCGGTATCTGCCACAACCACAGGGATAACGGCAGTAGGAACAGGCCGATATGGATGACAAGCGAAATGCGTCGACACATAACATTCATCCCAAAGGAGTTGGTGGTGAGAAGCCTTTTAACACATATCATTGAAATACGCATTCGGCTATTATAGGTTTCCATGCCTAATCACGTGCAAGGGAGGCATCGGCTGGTGAAGATCGTGTTAACCAACGACGACGGTTATGGCGAACCGGGACTCATAACGCTTCGGCGCTCGGTTCAGTTTATGGGCGAGGTCGTGGTGGTGGCACCCCGAGCGCCACAGTCAGGCATCGGTCACCGCGTCACCCTGCGCTACCCTCTGCAGGTGGACCAGGTGCGTACGAATCATTATATCGTGCAGGGCACGCCCGCGGACTGCACCCGCCTGGCCCTCAAGCAGTTTGCTCCCGATGCCGACTGGGTTCTGGCCGGCATCAATCCGGGGGCCAATCTCGGTTCGGATGTTTATCAGTCCGGCACGGTAGCAGCCGCCAGGGAAGCGGCCATTCTGGGGGTCAAGGCCATCGCCATCTCCCAGTATATCGGCCCGGCGCATGAATTGGACTGGGAGACCACCGGTCTTCACGCCGCAACTATTTTACCCTTGGTCATGGGGCAGGCGCAACCGCCGGGCCGATATTGGAACATCAACCTGCCGAGCCCCCTCGATGACCAGGCGCCCATGGCCCATGCGCAGTGCCCTTTGGACAAGTACCCGCACCGATACAGCTATACCCGGGAAGCGGGCGTGTTCCGTTACAACGGCGTCATCCATGATCGGCCCCATGCCGCTGGCAGCGATGTGGCCGTTTGCTTTGGCGGCCGAATCGCCATCACCCCGCTGGAGGTTTGATCGATGAATTATTGTTCTCACTGCGGTGCGCCGGTTGCGCTTCAGGTGCCTTCCGGAGACGACAGGCCGCGCCATGTGTGCGAAAGCTGCGGCATGATCCATTACCGAAATCCTATAATCGTGGTGGGCTGCATCCCCCAATGGGAACAGCGCATCCTGCTTTGCCGTCGGAACATCGAACCCCAGCGGGGATTGTGGACCCTGCCGGCCGGTTACCTGGAAACCGGGGAAACCACCATGGAGGGCGCCGCCCGGGAAACCCACGAAGAGACCGGTGCCTGCGTCACCGATCTGAGTGCCTACCTGCACTTCGACATCGTGCACATCCATCAGATCTACATGATGTTCCGGGCACGTCTATCGCGGCCGGAATGGAATCCCACCGAAGAGAGCTCCGAGGTGGTACTGATCGACGAATCGCGGATTCCCTGGAATGACATCGCCTTCCCGGTCATCAAAGAGACCCTGAAGTTTTTTTTTGACGACCGCCGCAAAGGAAGCTTCCCGTTTCGCCTGCGCCGGATTCACCGCCGCATGAACCCTGCTGAATAGGTCATCTCGTCTGAATTCGGCCCAACTGGCCGAAGATCACACGCCTCAGGAGCCGCCGTAGCCCACGGTCACCCGGTTCTCCTCGACGATGACCGGCACCTTGCGCTGCCCGTTGGACAGTTTGAGCATTTCTTCCAATCGTTCCGGGGTCTCACGAACGTCCACATAGTCGTGGATCTTGAATGCCTCACGGGCCTTGGTGGTGTAAGGTCACCCGGCCTTGCCGTAAATGACGACGTTTGCTGCCATGGGATGCCTCCTGGGGTTGGCGTTTGAAGATTCGGGGCGCTTGCCCCGCAGACAAGCATGTCAATGCTGAGGGGTCGCCTCCCTGAAGTCAAGCACATATTTCAGACTGTCCCCGCAAAGCACCTTCGGCATCAAGTCGGGCGCCGTTTGGGCGGGCACCATCGTCTCGATCAAAAGAGACAGCGTTGCTTCGTATGCCGCTATGAAGGCAACCGCCTTGACCAAATGCGCCCGCGTTAATCCGTAAACACCGGTCACCCGAACCTCTTTGTAGTGGAGCAGGTTGATCAGGTTGGTTTCAATGTGCTCATCCTTCGTTAGGCCGCTGAAAAAAGAAAGTTGTCCGCCTCGGCCGATTTTTTCAATGCCGTTGCACAGGGCCATGTAATCGGCGCAGGCATTGATGACAATATCGAATTCACCCTCACGGGTCTTTTTTCGGCAATCGATACCGGTGGCCGAAAGAAAGGGGGTGACACGGGTGATCTTGGTTTCACGCTTTTCAATGACAAGTGGCACCAGGCCCAAATGCTGGGCATACGCGGCGGTTATCAATCCCATGGTACCCGCGCCGTATATGAGTACCCGGTCATTTGGGTGCGGGATTAGCTTTTCAAAGGCATTGATCACACAGCCGACCGGTTCCGCGAGGCAGGCCACACGGACATCCAAGGCCTTTGAAATGGAAACCAGGCTTTCTTCCGGTAATTCCACCCGGTCGGCAAATCCGCCGTCGCGATGAAATCCGGTAATTCTCATCGTTTCACACAAATTTTCCCGACCGGACAGACAGCATCGGCAGGCACCGCAACTTTGGCCGGGCCAGACCACATATCGCTGGCCATTGGCATCTTCGACCACCATTTCATGACCGAGCACCCTCGGCATGACAAGATCCCTGTGGCCCTCGGCCCACATTTTGGCGTCCGTCCGGCAAATCGCGCAACACAACACACGCACGGCGATAAAACCGGTTTCGGGCAGGGCTGCGTCCGTACAGCCATTTTCCACGACCAACCGCCCCGGACCGGTCAAAACCATCCTCATGGTGATAGCTCCTTTTCAACGAACAAGGCGATAGAGTCTCTCCAAGCCTTTTTCCGGGTCCGTATTCTGGGCGCGCACCCATTTTTCCAGGGTGTTGAAAGCCGCCCCGGACTCAAGGCTTACCGTAGCCTGTTCGATGCCGTCAACCAGATCCGCAGCCTTCCCGGCTATCCAGAAAATCAATCCAGCGTTGAGCAGCACCGCATTTTTGCGAGCGCCGTTTTCCCGATTGCGAATCAATGCGACAAACCGTTTCGATTCGATAGCGACATCTCCTTCCGGCACGAGATCATGACAATTTCGTGCCCAGAGACCCAGTTTTTTAGAGTCGATCTCAAATACAGCCATGTCGTTTTCAAAGATTCGGACACCGTGGGTGATCCCACAAACGGAAGCTTCATCCATGCCTTTTTTCGAGCCTTCCATGGTGCCATGAAGCACCACGGCGGATTGGTAGCCGATCTGCTTCATGACACGGGCCACCGGCTGGATCATTTCCGTCGCGTAAACGCCTCGAACCCCTATAGACGGAAGGACCGGGTTGGCGAGCGAAGCTGCAATATTCAGCGTGGAGCCAAAATTGATTCGCGATAAAATTCGGCCCAGGGCTTTGGGA
>JABDRH010000066.1 GCA_013041835.1 Desulfatitalea sp.
GTCTACGGCCTCCGGCTGGCGGAACCCAAAGACGGGGATGTGACCAATGGGTATCACTGCTGGGCCGAATTCTACCTGCCCGGAACCGGATGGGTGATGGTGGACCCGGCGGATGTGCGGAAGATGATGCTGGTCCACAAGCTCAAGCTGGCGGATGCAGGACACTGGCGCGCCTTCTTCTGGGGCGGCGACGATCTGTTCCGCCTCGTCCTGGGAAAGAATTCCAGGGGGGTTGTCCTTAAAGGCGCCAAAAGCCCCCTGAACTACTTCATGTACCCCGCTGTCCGGGTGGACGGAAAAATGCTTGACGCTTTCGACCCGGCAGCCTTCAGCTACAAGGTGACCTTTGAAAAGGATTCGTGAATCCTATCTCCCAATACGGTTGAAAAAGCCCTGAAGACATCCGTTTTCAGGGCTTCTCTAATAATGGAGCGGCGGATTGCGGGGCACGCCCGCAATATGCCGTCGGCCTTCATGCTTCAGGGAAATGAGATGGTATCAAGACGAGAATTTGTGAGAAACGGCTTTTTCATCTGTGTGGGGACGGGCGGCATACTCACCTGCGAACGGGCCGGCGCCCTTCCCTCTTCCGGCGGCCGGCGGTGGACCATGATCATCGACGGCAACCGGTGCACCGGTTGCCAGTCGTGCATGGTGGCCTGCAAGCTGCAGAGCAACAGTGCCCCGGGACAGTTCCATACCCGCGTTTCGGAACAAGAGAGTGGCGTCTATCCCCATGGAACCATCCGGTTCGTCGCCAGCCTGTGCCGACACTGCGACAATCCCCCGTGCGTTGCCGCCTGCCGGACCGGCGCGGCCTTTGTCCATGATTCCGGCCTGGTGATGACCGACTGGCGCCGATGCGATGGAAACGGCGCCTGCATCCGCGCTTGCCCCCATGGCGCGCGTTGGCCGGATCCCCGCTTCGGGGATCGCGCCGACAAATGCGATCTTTGCATCCACAGAATCGGCCAGGGGCTCGAACCGGCCTGCGTGGAAAATTGCGCCTCGAAAGCCCGGGTCTTCGGCCGCCTGGACCGGCCCGAAGGCGAATTCAGCCGTTATCTGGCCCGGTTGGATGCCAAGCGCCTGAAGACGGGCGCGGTACACCTGTTGGGGGGAGACGAAAAGGGAGAACGTTCATGAAACCGGATCGACCTGAAAAGCACAAGCTTTTGAGCCGGCGGGAATTGCTCAAGGCGGGCGGCGCCGGCGCCTTGGGGATATTGGGCGCGAAAAGGACTGCTGCTGCCGCCTTGCCCGAGCCGATGGATACGACTGACGGCCAACCATCGACCGCCACCCGGATGTCCGGGGAAACCCGGACCGTTCACTCCGTATGCCTGGCCTGCAACGCCCGTTGCGGAATTCGCGGCGTGGTCAGGGACGGGCGGCTGGTCAATATCTCGGGGAATCCCTACCACCCCTACAACATGCAATTTTCTCCCATCGCCCCGGAGACGGACGTCTCGACCGCCATGACGGTGGGCAGCCCGGTATGCGGTAAGGCCCTGGACACCCCGAACCACGTCTACAGCCCCTACCGGATCATAAGGCCCCTGAAACGGTCCGGCCCCAGGGGATCGGGGCGGTTCGAACCCATTGCATGGGAGGTGTTGGTTGAGGAGATCTGCCGGGGAGGAAGGCTCTTCGCCCATTTGGGGGAGAAGCGCAAGGTTCCCGGCATCGCGGATCTTCTCAGCGACGAACCCGTGAATCCGGATGATCCCGGCCTCGGCCCCCAACGCAACGGCCTGGTTTTCTTGACGGGAAGACTTCAAAGCGGCCGAAAGGAATTCATCGATCGGTTCGTGAAGGGCGCCGTGGGGTCCAAGAACCGAATCGGCCACACGGATATTTGCGGTCTGGGATTTCGCATGGGCAACTTTGCCATGAGCGGGGGAGAGCAAGTGGAACTTAAGGCCGATCCCAAAAACGCCGACTATATCCTCGTCTTCGGGGCCAACCTTTACGAGGCCCTTCAACCCGGCATCAACACCTACGGCGCCATCGTGGCCCGGCGACGGTCCGAGGGACGGCTGCGATTTTCCATCATCGATCCCAGGGCCACCCGCGCCTCGGTCCACGCCGAAGCGTGGATTCCCGTCCGCCCGGGAAAAGACGGCGCCCTGGCCATGGGCATCATCCGGTGGATGATCGAAAACGATCGGGTCAACCGAGCCTATCTTCGCGCCCCCAATCCCGAAGCGGTGAAAAAACTGGGCTTCGGGGTGGTCTCCAACGCCTCTCACCTGGTGATCTGCGATCCTTCCCATCCGGACGATGGGGCCATGCTGCGGGCAAGGCACCTGGCCCCCTCCTTGTCCAAGGGGGCGGGCGATGACCCCATGGTGTTCGGGGACAAAAAGGGCCTTGCCGGGCCGGCTTCGACCTTCGAAACGGCGGTCCTGGACCGGGAGGGGGCGGTCCAGGGGGAAGATGGCCGTCCCATCCGGGTGAAGACCGCCTTTCGCCTGCTCAAGGAAGAAGCCTTTTCCCATACCCTCGAAGGTTATGCCGACGCGTGCGGCGTTGACGCGCAGGGAATCGCAAGGGTGGCCGAAGCCTTCTCCGCCCACGGCACGCGGGCCGCGGTCACCCAGTATCACGGCGCCGGAAACTACGTAAACGGAACCTACGCGGCCTTTGCCATTGCCGTCTTGAACGTGCTGGTGGGCAGCGTGAACATGAAGGGCGGATACCTTCCAGGGGGCGGCGGCTGCGCGGATCCCCTGAAGGGTCCTTATGACCTGAAATCCTTTCCCGGCATGAGAAAGGGCGGCGGCGTGGCCATCTCTAGGGAAAAGGCGGATTACGAAGCATCGGCCGAATACGCTGAAAAGAAAAGGAAGAACGGATCTGGATATCCGGCCAAGCGCCCCTGGTTCGCCTTCACCAAGGGGGGGCTTTGCGTCGAGGCCCTTGCCGGCATCGATGAGCGGTATCCCTACGGCGCCCAGGTGCTGTTCACCTATCTTTTCAATCCAATATACTCGATCCCCGGGGGATACCGGTTCAAGGAGACCCTGATCGATCCGGAAAAGGTGCCCCTGCATGTCTCTTTGGACGTGGCCGTCAACGAATCCAACATCTATGCGGACTACATCGTTCCGGACCTGAGCTTTGCCGAAGGCCATCATGGCTGGCTCACGCCCCATGCCCCGGGCCCGACCTTCACCGGCATCCGCACGCCTATGATTGAACCGCTGACGGAAAAGACCCCGGAAGGAAAGCCCATCTGCATGGAAACCCTGTTGATCGACCTGGCCCTGCGCCTTGACCTTCCCGGATTCGGGGAAAAGGCAATCGGCGACAAGGACGGGAGCGCTTTGGCGCTGTTCACGGCAGAGGACTACTATTTGCGGGCTTTTGCCAACATCGCCCATGGAGCGGGCCTTGCCCCCGCCCCGGCCGGGGAGGTGGACTATGTGCAAGGGGCCTATCCCATTTCCCAATGCAAGCAGGTGCTGCCCGAGAACCAGTGGCGGCAAGTGTGCCGACTTTTGTCCAAAGGCGGCGTTTTCACACCCTATGAAGCGGGATTCGAAGGGAACGTCTTTAAAAAGGGACTCTCGCAGGTTCTCATTTACAACGAGACCCTGGCTCGCAGCGTCAACAGCATGACCGGCGAGCGTTTCAAGGGAAGGCCCCATTGGCTTGCCCCCTGCACCGTTGAGAAGGTGCCCCTGGACGAGCTTCAAGACGGCTACCGGTTTACCGTGGTGACCTACAAGAGCCGGCTGCATACCCAGTCCCGCTCCCTGTGGTCTCGGTGGGCCATGGAGATCGAGGGAGAAAACCGGGTGGAGATGAACCCCGAGGACATGAAGCGTTTGGGGCTAAAGGACGAAGACCCGGTAAACCTTGCCTCCATGAGCAACGCCGAAGGGATCATCGGCCGAGTCAGATCCACGGCGCTGGTGCGTCCCGGATGCGTGGCCGTCTCTTTCCATTTCGGCCATACACAATTCGGAGCAAGCCCCCTTTCGGTCGAAAAAGCGGAAACCGTCTTTATAGGCGGCCCATCCGTTGTGCGCAATGGAACCCTGATGCCCGTCCCCCGGTTCGCCAAAGGCCTGAATCCCAACGATGTGGCCCTCTTGAATCCGGATCTGAACCGAACCCCGATGGTGGATCCGGTAAGCGGCATCCCGGATTTCAGCAGCACCCGCGTAAAGATCGCCAAGATGGCTGAATAGCCCGTTTCCAGAAAACGATTCGCGGCATTGCAATAGCACACCCGCTTTGACATTGGATAAAACCCTGACTATGCTGTCCCCAATTATTCATCAGCTCAAAGGGAAAAACATGAACAACGCGTTCTCTAAGAGGCTAAAAATGTCAAGCATCAAGCTGCCGGTGTCGGCCTGCATCGCCGTTCTTGTGCTACTTGCCGGGTTGTGCCCGGCCGCCACAGCGGGCATGAAGGAAAAAATATTGTTGACCGCCATCCGGATGCCGCCGGGTTTTAAAATTGAACTTTACAACGATGCAGTGCCCGGCGCACGCTCCCTGGCCATGAGTCCTTCGGGCGTCCTTTTCGTGGGAACGCGCAACAACGGACGGGTTTATGCCGTCATGCGTCAAAACGGCAAGCCCAACGGCCGGGTGATCACCATTGCCGACAGCCTCAATATGCCCAACGGCGTCGCCCTGTTCGATGGTGACCTGTATGTGGCCGAAGTGGGACGCATTTTGCGCTTTCGCCAAATCGAGTCCCATCTGGACAACCCCTTGCCTCCGGAAGTGGTTTACGATCAATTCCCAAAAGATACCCACCATGGATGGAAGTTTATTCGTTTCGGCCCCGAGGGTAAGCTGTATGTACCGGTGGGCGCCCCATGCAATGTCTGTTTGCGCAGCGAGCCGGTGTACGCCACCATTACGCGCCTGAACCGGGATGGCAGCGGATTTGAGATCTACGCCCATGGCGTCCGCAATACAGTGGGTTTCGACTGGCATCCGCTCACAGGACAATTGTGGTTTACGGACAACGGCCGGGATTGGCTAGGAGACGACCAACCGCCCGATGAACTGAATCGTTCCGGCATCAAGGGGCTTCATTTCGGATTTCCCTATTGCCATGGTACCGCCATCGCGGATCCCAAATTTGGCGGCGACGTTTCCTGCACCCGGTATACGCCGCCGGCTGCTGATCTCGGCCCGCACGTGGCGGCCTTGGGCATGCGTTTTTACACCGGACGGATGTTTCCACAGACGTATCGGAACCAGATTTTTATCGCTGAACACGGTTCGTGGAACCGCAGCCAAAAGACCGGCTACCGCATCACCATCGCCAGGCTGAACGACAATCAAGTCCTCTCATACGAACCCTTTGCCCAAGGTTGGCTTGCCGGCAAATCGGCCTGGGGACGTCCGGTGGATGTTGAAATCATATCCGACGGCAGCATGCTGGTGTCGGATGACAAAAACGGCGTGATTTACCGTATTTCCTACGAGGCTCCCATACCGTCTACGGCAAAACCGCCGGCCCGTTAAGACGCATATAAAGCAGGTTCCATCTTTTTTTGGGCGCGTTCATCAATTTCTTTTATACAAAGTAATTCTTATATTATTTTAATTCTTCCCGATAAAAATTCTTAAATAAGCATCGAATAACAGATTGCTTTTTCCAAGCTGCTTCCTTCGCCTCATTATTGAAAAAAGCGCCTGTTTTTCGGATTCGATAATCATATTACCAAAAACAGATTCAGGAATTCTTCCGTTCATTTTTCTGTCGTGAATGCCGCGACGTATCATTTTTCTAAAGCATTTTAAACCCTGAAAAAAACCTTTGGCATAGGCAAGAACGTGTCGATATTTGACTACAAAAAGGAACCAGAGCACTTGATATACTATGATTGAAGGTAAGAATCTCAAAAATAATTCAAGATAATAATTCTTCAGAATTATAAAAATATTGTTTCGGGTAGAATGGCTGACAATAAATGCATTGATTCTCGAACCAGAAGAAGCGCTTCCCATATGATAAACTCTAACATCCGGCAAATAGCAGCAGCGGTTTCCTGCCCGAACTGCCCTAATGCTGAAATCGACATCTTCCAAATACGCAAAAAAATCCTCATCAAAACATCCAATTTTATCAAACATAGACCGTTTGTAAAGTGCAGCTCCAGCACAGGCACCAAAGACATCTCTTTGAATCGCGTATCTCCTGCAGTCAAGCTCCATCGTTCCAATACGGTATCCCACGCCTGCTCGCAACACAGCGTCACCAGCACCATCTATCTTATCACGATGGTAGTAATCGATCATTTTAAGCGCAAAGAAATCATATTTACGGTTGTTGATACAGGCTTTTTTTAATTGTGTTATACAATCATTTTCAACTTCGATATCGTTATTGAGTAAAAAGACCCATGGATTTTCAGTGGCCTTTATCCCCTCATTCACTGCAACACTGAATCCTCTATTTTCGGAAAAGGAAATCACTTGAATTTCCGGATAGCAGTTTTCAAGAAACCCAAGAGAATCATCACTGGAGCCGTTATCAACAACCGTTATGGTGAAATCCTTGCAGTCTTGTTTCGCAAGTGAGGCTAGGCAAATTTCCAAAAGCTTTTTGCCATTCCAATTGGGAATAATTATATCAATCACAGCTTGTTACCCTGCTTTCTGTTTTCCGAGGTGTAAGGGCGCAGGAAATAAAATAATTCCCCCATCTTGCTTGCCTTTGCGCCCGTCTGCGGCGTTTCATCCACCGGCACATATCCTGATATGCACCACTGGATGTGCCTTGCAGACGAACCCAAATTCAGTGCAACCTTGGGCAATTATTTTATTTCCTGCGCCCTAACGCAACCCCAATATTGCAAAAGCCGGAGGGCGTCAGAGCCAAGGCGCCAAGGGTGAAGCCGTAGCTAAGAGGGTACTGTGAACCCTTGGCAACGCCGGATCTGGAGCCCTCCGGCTTTCCCGAAAGGCAAAAAAGACGGCCTGCAATCGACTCGATCCTCAGGTTCACCGCTATTTCAACGGTTGATGCATGCGCTCCTTCGTTAATATATTTAAACCAACTTCTCAAGCCCTTTCGGAGTTCAAGTCCGAATGAAGGCTTCAGCATAAAAAAAGCCACCGATAAATTAAATACAATTCATTTTTTGCTTTACATTTAACCCCGCGTGATGCTATCTATCGATTGTTAGCTTGTTCAAATATTATGTGTGCCTTGTCAAATGCGTTCGTAATGGCTTTTTTGATGCGGCTGCTTTGATTTTCTATCATTATTAACCATTTAACGATATCGATCGTTAGATCGGTTTTTAACGAAGGTGCCAGATCATGCCGCTTCGATCGACCAAGCTCCGGCTTATGGCTCACATAAAAAAGAGTCCCATTCTATGTGGCTTGAAGCTAGGCGCCTAAAATATGAAATCATTTTTTCGCGAGCCGCAGGCAATGAAGGTGGGTAATTATTGATTGTTCAAGTAACAAAAGAGGTGGCTGAATTTGTGTAAAAAAGCATGCAACAGTCATAACGATTACAGGTTAAAAAATATTGAATATCCTTAGGGCAGATTAAAGATGTTGTATCGGACGGTTAAGCCTGGGGCACTGGCACTCTAAAGGAGAAAGTATTATGGGACGAATGACGCCGGAAGTATTGATGGGTGAGTTGAGCCTGATGTGGCAGGACATATTTAATTGGGCTAGCTGGACGATTGTTTTGGTAATGCTGGTGATTGCCACACGCATGAGCGTCCGGCAAAGGACGCCTTTTTTTGTCTTCGCGGTTCTTGCAGTTGGCGTTGGCGCCTTTATCGAACCGTTATATGATGTTGCTTTCGATTTGTGGTTTAACGATGTGCACAATGGCCAGCCGGGCGCAATGGTCTCCCATTTCACCGCCTTCGGTGTCATTCAGCCGATCTGGGCGATAAGCGGCTATATCATTTTGTACGCCATGGCCTGCCTGTACGCGGGTCGTATGATGTACGAAGGTCGCGTGACGACTCGTATTCTTTATCTGATCTGGTTTGCCGAAATTGTCGCTTCGTGCATTTTCGAAGTGATCGGCACCGGTGTTGGAATGTATACCTACTATGGCCCTTATGTTCTGCGAATTTGGAATTATCCCCTTGTTATCGCGTTTCTCGAAGGCACGCAGGTGGTTTTGTTCACGGTTGTCGCGGTTCAATGGTGGCGACGCGTTTCCAGCCCGTTGGGATTAGCCGGTTTATTCGTGATTTTTCCTGTCACGTTTCTCGGCGCAAATTGCGGCATCGGCGGTCCCATCGTTATCGCATTACATCTGTCCGAAGGCCTGTTCAGTCAGCAAATCGTATGGTTTGCTACAATTTTGACGATAGGGTTGTGCGGTCTTGCAGTTTATGGCGCGTCCAGATTTTTGCCTACAGAGCCGGTTGCACATAGGCAGCGGATCCCGGAAAGCATCATGTATCCGCAGACAGCCGAAGCTTAAAAGGCCATGAGAGATTCGAGGAACGAAGCGGCAGAGGAAATATGTTTTGGAGGATAGTCAATGAGAAAAAAATGTTATGAATCATTTTCCGTCACTGGCGTGGCAAATGGCCTTATTTTCGTGATCGCAATGACCGTTGTAATATCTGCTTTATCTTCCTGCGGTCCGGCCCGTCAACCACAGCAGATGGAATATCAGGATAGTAAAGAAGATTTGTTTTCAGTGAGCTTTCCAACTCAAAAAAATGGATGGGCCTGCGGCCGTTGGGGAACTGTTCTTCATACGACCGACGGAGGAATAAAATGGGTGAACCAGGATAGTGGTACCGATTGCACCTTAAGCTCGATATTTTTCAAAGATCCCATTCATGGTTGGGCGGTGGGCAATTCAGGGACCATTATCCATACGTCAGATGGCGGCAATACGTGGGAAAAACAAAAAAGCCCTATTCCGTTCCGCCATATGAAAGTCTTCTTCGTCACGCCATTAAAAGGTTGGATCGCCAGTGAAAGGACACATATCTTGGCAACCGTCGATGGCGGCCGGACATGGCAACTCCAGTTCGCGGATGATGATTTCATCCTCAAGTCCATTTCCTTCTGTGATGAACTCAATGGGTGGGCCGTGGGCGAGTACGGTTACATCTATCGCACGCAAGATGGGGGAACGACCTGGGAAAAGCAAGCCGGTTATTTCGGGTTTTCAAAAAATTCAGGAACCGTGGTTGGCGACCCCTTCCTGTTCGATGTCGCTGCAATTGATCCCCAGACTGCATGGGCAGTGGGGATCGATGGGCAAGTCATAAGGACGATCAATGGGGGAGCAAGTTGGGTAAAGGTGAATGCTGGCGCTTCCATGACCCCGTTTTTTTGCGTGGCCGCCAACCCGGAAGGTGCTATCGCGATCGGAGGAAATGGGACGTTTTTAATTTCCACGGATAAAGGAGTGTCCTGGGAAAAGCCGGTTTTTGATCCTCCCGTCGACTATGGGTGGATCTATGGACTTACCGGACGAGGTGGATCGCAATTTGCCGCCGTGGGATGGCATGGGAGCATCTACTTGAGCGAAGGAGATCATTCTTTAAATTCATGGCATCGGGTCAATATGTAAATCCTTGTCAAGGAGACAGATACGTAATGGAAACCGGAGAAAAACTTAGTGGACTGGATCGGCTCTGTTGGTTTTTATCCCGCAACACGAAAAGCATACTGCTGATTATTCTGATCATAACCGGTATCTTTTTATACGGCGCCTTCAAGATTCGAGGCGAAGTCATTTTAGCGGAGCTG